>JASIBJ010000333.1 GCA_030045215.1 Streptosporangiaceae bacterium
GCGCCCCGCTGCGGCACCCGATGCGCAGGCGTACCGGGGGGGTCGGGCCCGTGCTGTTCGCCTACGACGGGTCCGACGTGGCCAAGGCCGCGATCGCCGAGGCCGGCCGCCAGCTGCCCGCCCGGCGCGACGCACTTGTCCTGACCGTCTGGCGAACGTTCAGCGTCGGGTTCATGCCCGAGCCCGGTGCTCAGTTCGACGCGGCGTGCGCGGACGACGTCGGTCAGGCCGCCGAGCAGACCGCCGAGCACGGCGCCATGCTGGCGGACGCGGCCGGCTTCCATGCCAGCGCCCTGGCAGTCCAGGGAACTCCCGTCTGGAAGACCGTCGTCGACGCCGCCGACGAGCACGAGGCAAGCCTCATCGTGCTCGGCTCCCACCGCCGTGCCGGGCTCGGCGGCCGGGTCGCCGGAAAGATCGCGGCAGACGTCGCCACCAAGACCGACCGGCCAGTGCTGATCGTGCACCAAGATGGCGCGGCCGGCGTTCCGGCGCCACAGCCGGCTTCGTCAGCCGCCTCGTAGCCGGCCACGGCCGCGTCGCGGCGGGCCCGGATCCGCGCTGTCAGCCCGAACCGGTCCTGGCGAAAAACGACGCCGGCGTTCGCCCCGTCTCCCGGCGGAACGCCGCGACGAAGGAACTCGCCGATTCGTATCCGAGCCGGCGGGCCACGTTGCCCACGGGGTCACCGGCGGCCAGTGCGGGCAGGGCCGCCTGCAATCGCAGCGTGGTACGCCACCGCCCGAAGCTCATTCCGGTGTCGGCCAGGAAGGCCCTCGCCAGCGTTCGCTCGCTCGCACCGACGCGGCGGCCCCAGTCGCTGAGCGTCCGTCCGTCGGCCGGATCGCTGGCCAGCGCGTCCGCTACCTCGCGGGCCCGGTCATCATCCGGCATCCGCACGTCGATCGTGGTCAGCGCAACCGGCTTCAGCAGGTCGACGAGCACTGCCTCGGCGTGCACGCGCTGATCGGCGTCCAGGTCGGAACTCTCAAGGTAGCTGATGAGCTCGGCGAGCAACTGAGTCGCCACAACGGGAGTCGGCTCCGTCCAGTCGACCGGGCACAGCGCCGGCCGCACGTACAGCGACCGCATGGTGGCCGCGGCGCCCGAGGTCAGCGTCTCGTGCCGCACGCCGGCCGGGATCCACAGCGCGCGCGTCGGCGGCAGGACCCACGCGGTCGCCTGGGTCCGGACAGAGAGCACCCCGGTCGCGGCCCAGGCCAGCTGATGGTCGTCATGGGTGTGCCAGTCGAAAACGAGACCGGCGGGCATCGGAAAGGTGGCCACGACGACCGCCGCGTCGTCCGGCCTGGCTGCGACACAATGTCCGTCCCGCGACATTACCTGGCAGGCTACGCCATTGGATCCCGCCAGCGAGCCCCGTAGCGTCCCGACCATGAACGAGAACCACGCGCGAGTTTGTACCAGCCCGGAGTGGGCGGAGCACATCCAGACCGACGTACTGCCCGCATTGACCAGGGACGCTGACCTCGGCGAGGAGATGCTGGAACTAGGGCCTGGACCGGGAGCCGCGACCGACTGGTTGCGGGACAAGGTGAAGCGGCTGATCGCAATCGAAGTCAACGAGGAAGCGGCCGCGCTGCTCGCCGAGCGGTACGCGGGGACCAACGTCGAGATCGTGGTTGGGACGGGAACCGACCTGCGTTACCCGGACGACAGCTTCGACTCGGTCGGGGCGTTCACGATGCTGCATCATGTCCCGACCCTCGGCCAGCAGAACAAGATCCTCTCCGAGGCGTTCCGGGTGCTGCGGCCCGGCGGCGTCCTGATCTGCTCCGACAGCCTGGCCAGCAACGGCCTGCACCACTTCCACGCCGACGATACCTACAACCCGGTCGATCCTGCGTCGGTGCTCGGCCGGCTCCAGACCATCGGCTTCGACAAGATCACCGTCACGGTCGACGACGGGCTGAGATTCGCTGCCCGCAAGCCCGCGGGGGACGAGGCCGACGACTGTGGCGCCGCCACCGAGACGACCGAGCAGTCGTGACGCGGGCACGCCCTGGCCAAGGTGGCGCAGACCACCGGCCAGGGCGTGCCGCTGCGCGGGTCAAAGCCGGGCCGAGCGGCCCCAGCCCCGGCCGGCCCGTAGCCATGCCACCAGGCAGGCGGCGGCGGCAAAGCCGACCAGGGCCGCCGACGCCACCCAGGTCCGGCCGGTGTCGCCGCGCAGCGCCGCCTCAAGCGCCGAGACCGCCCAGTAGCCGGGCGACACCGGAGCGATGTGCCTGACCCACAGCGGCAGCGCCGCGAGCGGCACGAGTGCGCCGCCGAGACTCGACATGATCATGCTGCCGATGTCGTAGCAGGCCGACATCGCGCTGAGGCTGCGCACCAGCAGCCCGAGGGCCGCGCCCATGCCGATGATCGTCAGCGTCCAGGCGACCAGGACCAGCGCGAGCAGTGGCAGCGCCGCGATCTTGAGTCCGAGCGCGCCGACGCCGAACCCGAGCAGCAGAGCCTGCTGGAGCAGCAGCGCGGCCATCACCGGCACCGCCTTACCGACAAGTTGCTCGGCCGGGTGCGCCGCCGTGACCCGGATGCGTTCCCAGGTATGCCAGATCCGCTCGGTCAGGATCGAGCTCCCGGAGATGCTCATCGCCATCAGGGAGAAGGTCACGAGCGCGGCGATAACGGCCTGGGTCACGCCGCGGCTGCCGGACTGCGCCCTCTCGTACAGCGGGTGCAACAGAATCAGGAAGGCCAGTGGCAGGACTATCCGGCTCGCCAGCGGACCGGGCTCGCGCAACATCAGCAGTGTGTTGTGGCGCATCAGGGCGCCAGTCCGGTGCAGGGTCTCAGGCAGCATGAGCGGTCTCCGTCGCTAGTGCTCGGTAGAGGTCGTCGAGGTCGGGCCTGCGCACGTCGACTGATGTCGGCGCGCAGCCCGCCGCCAGGACCGCGGCCAGGTCGGCCGCCGGATTGGCAGACGTGATCCGGAGTTCGTCTTCGACCGTCCTGGCCCGGTCGGCGAGCCCGGCCGGGATCGGCGCGGTCGCGCGGCGGCCCTCGAAGCGCAAGCGGAGCTCGCCGGTCAGGCCGCTGATCAGGCTGTCCTGAGAGCCCCTGGCGATCACCCGGCCAGATCGCGCGACCGCCAGCGTCGCGCCGAGGTCGGTCAGCTCCGGCAGGTAGTGAGTGGTGTAGACGACGGCCGCGCCCGCGTCCGCCCGGCGCCTGACCGCCGCCAGCAGCGCGGCTCGCGTCTCCGGATCGGCGCCGGCTGTCGGCTCGTCAAGCAGCAGCACGGCCGGCTGGCCGAGCATCGCCGTCGCCGCCTGCGTGCGACGCCGCTGGCCACCCGACAGCAGGCCCACCCGCTGGCCGAGCACGTCCGTCAGACGCAGCTCCTCGGCTACCGCTCCGATCGCGGCCTTCAGGCCGCCGCCGCGCAGCCCGGCCAGCGACCCGAACAGCCGCAGGTTGTCACGCACGGTGGCGCTGTTGTAGAGCGCCTGCTCCTGCGGAGCCACGCCCAGCAGTCTGCGGGCGCCGCGGGGATCGCGCAGCGCGTCGACCCCGGCGACCCTGATCCGCCCGGCGTCTGGCTTGACCAGCCCGGTGACGACCTCCACGAACGTCGTCTTCCCCGCGCCGTTGTGGCCGACCAGCCCGGCGATCTCGCCTGGCTGCACCACGAGGTCGAATCCGTCAAGGGCCCGGCAGTTGCCGTATCGCTTCGCCAGCCCCTCAGTCATCAGCATCTCGGTGCGCCTCCTAACGATCTACGCTGTATAGAATCTACACTGTATACATGACGGACCGCAAGGAGGAAATCCTGGACGCCGCGGTGGCAATCGCTGACGAACTCGGCCTGGAGGCGGTGTCGATGCGCGCGGTAGCGGACCGGGTCGGCGTGACGCCGATGGCGCTGTACCCGCACATCGGCAGCAAGGCCGCCCTGCTCGACGCCATGGTGGGCCGGATGGGAACCGAACTGCTCCCTGCCCTTGCGCCTGGCCAGACGTGGCGCGAACAGCTTTACGTGCTGGCGCACGCTGCCCTTCAGCTGTCTCGCCTGCACCCGTGGTGGGCAACGCTCGTGTTCGCCCGCCCATCGGTGGCTCCGGACGCGGTGCGCGTCACCGACGCGATCTATCAGGCGCTGCTCGCGGCGGGCGTGCCCGAGCCCGATGTTCCCCGGCTGGAACGGATGTTCAGCACCTTTGTCCTCGGCTACGGCCTATCCGAGGCCGGCGGCCGGTTCAAGGCCGGAGACGCCGACCCGCGCGGCACCCGCTGGATGCTGCCCGAGGGACCGCTGCCCGGCCACGCCCGTCTGGTCCGCTGGCTGAGTCACAGGCCGAACTGGGCGGAGGAGTTCGACGCCGACTTGCATGACATCGAGCGGCTCATCGAGGCCAAGGCCAGGCGGGAGCCAGGTGACGGTGCAGCGCCGTAACGCGCATCTGGCCGGCTAGCCGCCGCGCGGATCGCGGCCGGCGAGGCGGCTGACCAGACGGCGCGATCGGCGTCGCGCTGCCTTAATCGCGGGATCGGCCGGATCTGCCCGGCCCGCCTGGTAGATATCCGGCTCGAGAAAGATCAATTCGGCGATCGGCACGGCCGCCCTGATCCTGCGCTCGGCGGCATCGATGGCGGCCACGACGCTCGCGGCGGTCTGGCCTGACCGGACGCCGATCTTCGCCGCCACAAGCAGCGTCTCTGGCCCGATGTGCAGGGTACGCAGGTGAATCACGCGCTCGACGTCCTGGCCGCCCTCGATGGCCGCGACGATGGCGGCCTGGACCTCGTGGCTGGCCGACTCGCCGATCAGCAGGCTCTTCATCTCCACGGCGAGGACCGCCGCAACGCAGGCGAGCAGCACGCCGATGGCCAGCGAGCCGGCGCCATCCCATCGGTCATCGCTCGTGAGCCAGGCCAGGACAACGCCGATCAGGGCCAGGCCGAGCCCGGTCAGGGCGGCGACGTCTTCTAGCAGCACGGCAGGCAACTCGGGCGCCTTGGCATGGCGGATAAAGCTGTGCCAGCGGGCCCGGCCCCGGCTACGGTTGGACTCCTTGACGCCGGTCCGCAGCGAGAATCCCTCCAGGCCGATCGCGATGACCAGCACCGCGAGGGCGACCACGGGCGAGTCCAGCTTTCCCGGATGCATGATCCGGTCGATGCCCTCGTATCCCGAGAACAGAGCGCCGACGGTAAACAGCACCAAGGCCACGATGAACGCATAGAAGTACCGCTCGGCCCCGAAGCCGAACTGATGCTCCTCGGTCTCGTCCCGTGTGGCCCGGTGGCGGCCGAGCAGCAGGAGCATCTGGTTACCAGAGTCGGCCACCGAGTGCACGGCCTCGGCCAGCAGCGAGGCCGACCCCGTGACTGCGAACGCGATGAATTTTGTGAGGGCGATGCCCAGGTTGGCGCAGAGGGCCGCTAGGACAGCGCGCGCGCCGTGGCCATGCGCCTGCGCCTGCGCCCCGGCGCGCTCGCCGGGGCTGGCGGCGCCGTCACGCTCCGGGCTGATCGCCCTTCACTCCTGCCGGTCGGATCCCGGCTGGCGGGCCTCGTCGATCAGCAGCACCGGGATGTCGTCACGCACCGGATAGGCCAGGCCGCAGTCCGCGCCGGTGCACACTAGCTCGCTGGCGGCATCGTCCGCGCGCAGCGGCGCGTGGCACTTCGGGCACGCGAGGATCTCCAGCAGCCATTCATCGATCTTCATCGCGTCTCCCGTCGCCCGGCAGTGCCCGCAAGCCGCCAGGAAGCCTCACTGTCTCTTGCTGCACCCTACGCACCGCCACCGGACCGGCCAGCACGGGTACCCAAAAGCGCCGCAGCTCAGCGCAGCCTTCCGCCGTCCGACGGCGCGGAGCGCAGCACGCGCAAATGGCCGCGTCGGCCCACCTCGATGCCCTGGCCGGTCGGCTCCTCGGGGGTCCGCGGGATCGTGGCCTCGCGCACGGCGTTGGCCAGGGCCTCCAGGTCGTCTGCCTCCTCCTCGGCCGGCACCGCGGGCAGCCGGACCACGTCCCAGCCGCGGGGCGCCGTCATCCGGTCGGCATGC
>JASIBJ010000334.1 GCA_030045215.1 Streptosporangiaceae bacterium
ATCAACTGCTCCACCGAAACCGAGGCGGGCAATGTCACGGTCGCCTTCTCCGTTGCGAAGTTAACCGCGGCCGTGACATCGGTAATCGCGGACAGGTTCTTCTCCACCCTGGCCGCGCACGCCGCGCATGTCATTCCGCGCACCGACAGTTCGACCCGCGCCATCCGGCTCGCAGGCATGTCGGCAAACGCGGGTGATGACATTACTGATCTTCCTCCAGCCGAAGTGAGGCTAGGTCGCAAAGCCGGGCGACAGCCAACCGCACGCGCGGCGACGCTGCTGGTACTTCCGCAACCTGAAATCTATCCACCCGTCAAACGACGGGCAACCCAGGGTGGCAGCTTAATAGCGGGAAAGAGCGTCTCCGGCCGGGACCTACATACCATCCGCCGGGTAAGGCAGACGAATTC
The DNA here is from genome assembly GCA_030045215.1 of Streptosporangiaceae bacterium. Next base: position 411 of record JASIBJ010000334.1, read on the forward strand.
CGTACACTGCGCTGCGGTACCCACCATGAGTTTAGGCGTTATCCCGTTTTCTCTTTAGCTCATACCGTATTGCCTTTTGTCATTGTGGAAACGATGACTGCGGAATTGGTCTTTCTCGTTACGCAGACGAGCGTTGACGGGATCCAGGCACGGCGCGATGCCGGGGCAGCGCTCGCTCAGACGCCGCGCCAGCCGCCAGCGGCTTGCTCGCCCCGGCCCACGATCCCGGCCAGCCAGTTCAGCTGCCGGACTTGCTGGCAGATATCCCCGCCCTCGTGATCGTTGAACTCGTAGTCGCAGATCTCCTTAGGACCTCCGTAGGAGTTGAAGGCCGCGTAGACCGTCGAGGGCGGGCAGGTCTGGTCCATGTGCCCAACCGAGAACAGCGCCGGTGCGGTCGCCGTCCGGCCAAGCAGCGCGACATCGAAGTAGGACAGCGTGCGGAAGACCGTGTCGGCCTGGCCTCGGTGGCAGGCCAGGTAGCGCTCGATCTCCGCGTACGGCTCGGTCCCGGCGATGTCGACAGCCCGCGGAAAGTCGGCCAGGAATGGCACGTCGGGCATCGCCGCGGCAAGGCCGGGCACGAGCCCGGCCACCGCGATGGTGATCCCGCCGCCCTGGCTTCCGCCGGTCACGGCGACCCGGGCGGTGTCCACCGCAGGATGCGAGTGCACCGCCTCCACCGCCCTGACCGCGTCAACGAACACGCGGCGGTAGTAGTACGTCGCTTTGTCGCTGATGCCGCGGGTCATGAATCCGGGCTGGGCGGGCGGCGAGCCTTCCGGGTCCGGTGTGTCGCCCGACGACCAGCCGCTGCCCTGGCCGCGGGTATCCATGATCAGATGCGCGTAGCCGGCGCTGGCCCAGAAGGTGTTTTCCTGGACCAGGCCGCGCCCGCCACCATAGCCCTGGTACTGCACGACCGCCGGCAGCGGACTGTCGCCCGCCGACCAGTATCCGGGCAGGTGCAGCCACGCGCGCACGCGCGTGCCGCCAAAGCCAGAGAAGGTCACGTCGTAGCTGGTGATAGTGCGCAGTCCGCTATCGACGGGAACCAGGCTTGGCTCGAGCGGCACCCGCCTGGCTTCGCCCAGGCTGTCGGCCCAGAAGCTCGCCAGATCGGCCGGCTCGGGCAGAGCCGGTGCGTATTCGCGGAGCTCGCTGCGCGACATATCGGTTCTGGGCATCGCTCACCTTTCAGTAACTGGCAGTTCATCCAGCCGGCCCGCTGGCCGGGCAGTCGACCTCCCGTTAGATTAATGTGTGACACACGCATCAGTAGGCGATACGGCACAGGAGGGGCGGGGCTGACATGGCGCATGCAGCGGGCAGTTTCTCGGTCAAGTCGTGGGACGAGAGCACGTACCAGGAGCTGGCCGACAACGCCAAGCTCACCAAGGCGACGGTCGCGTTCGCGCTCGAGGGCGACCTCGCCGCCGAGGCGACCTGGGACGCGGTCATGTGCTACCGCCCTGACGGCACCGCCGTGTACACCGGCATGCAGCGGGTCGAGGGCCAGCTGGCCGGCCGGGATGGCAGCTTCGTGGTCCAGGCCGACGGTGAATTCGCCGACGGCGAGGCCAGGTCGCGCTGGCAGATCGTGCCCGGCTCCGGTGCCGGCGGCCTGGCCGGCATCACCGGCGCCGGGATGTCGGTGGCAACGGCCAGCCCGAGCGGAACGTTCGAGCTCGATTACAGCCTTGCCTGACGAGAACGGATTGGACGGGCCGGCGAACGCCTTCGGCGCGCTAGCGCTGATCGTGGCCGACCAGATGGCCGATGCCACCGCGTCGGCGGCGGGGCGGGCCGACTCCGCCCCGGCTGCGCTGGCGGCGCTGCACCATTTCCTGGACCGACCGTCGGTGGACCTGCTGCGTCAGGTGCTCGGCCTGACCTCCTCGGGCACTGTCCGCCTGCTTGACCGGCTGGCGGAGTCGGGGCTGGTCGAACGTGGTGCCGGCGCGGACGGTCGTACGACCGCAGTGACTTTGACGGGAACGGGGCGCGCCGTAGCTGAGCAGGTCTGCGAGGCGCGCGCCGAAGTGCTGGACCGGGCGTTGTCCGCGCTCACGCGCGACGAGCGCGCGGAGTTCACCGCGCTGGCCGGCAAGATGCTCGTGGCCATGATGCGTGGTCCTGGCGCGGTCCGCTGGATCTGCCGGCTGTGCGACACCGGGATCTGCCGGAGCGCACCCGGCGGGTGCCCGGTCGGGAACGCCGCCAAAGAGCGCTACCTTTCCGCCGGGTGACGGCGGCAGGACCGACCGGGCCTGGTCGGCGGTTTGGCAGCCTCCGCCGCTACCTGGCCAGCCGGGGCAGCAGCACGACCACCGCGGCCGCAGCGAGCAGCTTCAGCGGGTGTACTCGTCGGCTTAGCGCCAGTGTTCAAGCGGCAGCGGGCCGCGGCTGAGATAGGTCCTGATCGCGAAACTGCTCCGCGCGCTCACCACCGACGGGATCGCGAGGATCTTGCTGAGGAGCAGTCCCTCATAGGCGGCGAGGTCAGGAACGGCCACTTCGACGAAGAAGTCCGCGGAACCGGAGATCAGGTAGCAGGCCACGACCGCCGGGATGGCAGTGAGGGCCTCGGAGATCCTCACCGATGTTTCGAGCGAGTGTTTCTCCACCTGCAGTTCGATGAACGCCGTCAGCCCGAGGCCCGCGCGGTTGCGGTCAAGTTCGGCCCGGTAGCCGGCGATGATGCCGTCGGCTTCGAGCGCCTTCACCCGGCGCAGACACGCCGACGGCGAGAGCGAGACAGACTCGGCCAGGTCGACGTTCGGGATCCGTCCGTCAGCCTGGAGTCGCATGACGATGGCACGATCAATCGAATCGGCCGTGTGAAGCGGTATGACATTGCGCATGTCTCTAACCTAGATGTGGAAGATTGCTTCCGATGGCGTCTACGGCGCAACATTCGCCATCGCGTGCGAGCCGTTTTCCTGCAGTGTTGAGGCATGGCCAGCCCAGCCCGCCTCCGTCGCCCGCCGGCCTCGCAGCGTAACCTCGCCGCGTTGTCCGCTCCCCGCGGTGCCGCGCTCTATATCGGTGCGCTGCTCGGCCCTGGGCTGCTCATGCTGCCCGGCCTGGCCGCCGTGCAGGCCGGGCCGGCCTCGATCCTGGCCTGGCTCGGACTGCTGGGCATCTCGGGCCTGCTCGCCGCGGTATTCGCCGCACTGGGTCGCGCGTGCCCATCGGCCGACGGCGTTGCTGGCTACGTGGCCGCCGGGCTCGGGCGGATGGCGGGCAACACAGCTGGGTGGTGCTTCCTCGCCGGAGTCATCAGCGGGGCGCCGGTGGTCTGCATGATCGGCGCTACCTACGTTACTGACCTCGCGGGTGGCGGCCAGCTCGCCCGCAGCGCCGTGGCGGCCGGGCTGCTGCTGATCGTGCTCAGCCTGACGCTGGGCGGCGTGCGGACGACCACCGCGATTCAGCTAGCGCTCGTCGTGCTGCTAGTCGTGATGCTGATCACGGCGGTGGCCGGATCCGCCGGGTCGGCCCGCGCCGCGAACTGGACGCCCTTCGCGCCCCATGGCTGGTCCGCGATCGGCCGCGCGGCCGCGGTCTTGACGCTGTCGTTCGTCGGCTGGGAGGCGGTCGCGCCGCTGACGCCGCGGCTGGCAACCCCGGCGCGGCTGCCCCGGATCATCGCCGCGGCGTTCGCGGTGACGGCGGCCATCTACCTCAGCCTGGCCGTGGCGGTGATCGCCGTCCTCGGGCGCCAGCCAGGCGACGACGTCCCGGTCGCCGAGCTGCTGCAGCGCGCCATCGGCCCCGTCGGCCGGCCAGTAGCGGTCGGCGCCTCGATCGTGCTCACGCTCGTCACCGTCAACGCCTACCTGACCGGCGCGATCGCGATGGCGGCGGGCCTGATGCACAGACGAGCGGTTCCCGCGGGCGCCGGGGCGGATGGCGTCAGCACGGGAGGGGGTG
>JASIBJ010000335.1 GCA_030045215.1 Streptosporangiaceae bacterium
TGCAGCGACGCGGCCGAGTTGAACTCGTCCGTGGTCACGGTGCTGTATTCAAACTTGGTGAACGCCTGCCGTCCCGCTGTTGACTGGCCGAGCAGCCGACTAACTTCAATGACAGCAAGCAGGCCGACAGCGCTGTCGGTCGGGTCTGGCAGGTCCACGGCCAGGCCCATGCTGGCGGGCGGCCCGCCGTAACCGGGCGGCAGCAGCATGCTCCAGTTCGCCCCGGCGCTGAACACGCCGGTCTGCCGAGCCAGCGCCCGCGAAGTAACGATCACGACTGGTGACGTGGCGACGGTAATCGAGGTCGGCTGCACGACCTGGGCCCCGACCGCGTAGCTGCGTGCCACGTCAATCCACAGGCTCGAGTCAGGAATCCAGGCGTCGATAGGCGAGCCGCCCTGCAGGCTGACCTGCCCGTCCAGTTCCGCGGTGACCGTTGAGGGATCGCCCTGCACGACCTGAACATCCACGCACCGGCCGGCCGCGACCTGGTCCTCGCGGTTGAACGACCTGGCGACGGTCTGGATCGCCGGGTAGATGTCCGGGCTGACGGCGAGGTTCACAATCGTCGGCCGGTTGGTGCAGGCCGCATGCGCGATGACGGCGCTGGCGCTCATGCCAACCATCGTGGCCGCCGCAACCCCCACTGCCAACGCGACGAGCGCCCCGGTCCTGACCTTGCGGGACCGTCCCCGACGGCCCGGTCCGGACCCTGTCTCGCGTCGTGGCACGTCTCAGTCCTTCAATCAGGCGGCTGGATCGGCCGAATACTGCGGCCGACTATATCGGACTTCCGGCGACGGATCGGGTGACTTGCCCGGTTTAGCCGATAAGAGGGGGAACGAAGCCGGCTGCCCGGCCAGCCCGGGCACAACGGCAGATCCGGTCCCACGTCACCGCCCTGTGCTGGCGGCTTTCCTGCTAGCCAGGGTCAGGTCACGAAAGACTAGCTGCCGTGGATATGCAGGTCCTGATAACTGATCCGGCCGACCCGCGGGTGGCCGACTTTGTCAGGCTGACCGACGTTCACTTGCGCCGGAGCCTGGAGGCGGAGCACGGCCTGTTCATCGCCGAGGGAGACAAGGTCATCCGACGCGCGATCGCGGCCGGTTACCCGGTCAGGTCCCTGCTGGTGGCCGACGACAAGCTGGCGACGATCGAAGACGTCGCCGCGAACTGCGGCGCACCGCTCTACGTGCTGCCGGCCAGCGCGGTTCAGGAACTGACCGGCTACCGGGTGCACCGCGGCGCGCTGGCCTCGATGCGCCGGCTGCCGCTGCCCGCGGTCGCGGATGTGCTGGAGTCGGCGCGCCGGATCGTGGTGCTGGAAGACATCGTGGACCACGCGAACGTGGGCGCTGTTTTCCGCTGCGCAGCGGCGCTCGGGTTCGACGCCGTGCTGCTGTCGCCGCGGTGCGCCGACCCGCTGTACCGGCGCGCGGTCAAGGTATCGATGGGCGCGGTGTTCGGCGTTCCTTACAGCCGGGTCGGTGACTGGCGGGGTGCAGTCGACAGCCTGAAGCAGCACGGGTTCCGCGTGCTGGCCATGACCCCGGATCCTCAGGCGACCCCCATCAGCGAGGTGCCACCCGCGGCGAAGACGGCTGTCTTGATGGGAAGCGAAGGAGACGGCCTTTCTTCCCGGTGGATGGCCGCGGCCGATCAGCGCGTCCGCATCCCCATGAGCAGGGGAGTGGACTCGCTGAACGTCGCCGCCGCCGCGGCGATCGCCTGCTATCTGCTCGCGGCGCCTACGCCTCCGCCTCAGCGGGTTGCGCGCCCGCCGCGACCGGGGCCGGCTGCCGGTCAAGTCCGCGCCAGGCCGGGAAGATGAACGGTGCCAAGGTGAGCAGCAGCATCAGCGACCCCGAAGTGACCAGCGCGGCGGTCAGGCCCGTTGTCTGGGCGAGCAGGCCGCCGAAGAGCGAGCCGAACGGAATGCCGAGCCAGGCGGTGCCCTTGACCGCGCCAAGCACGCGGGCTTGCAGCCGGGCCGGGATCCGCTCGTACATGGCGGCACCGGAGATCGGGTTCAGCACGCCGCCAGCCACCCCGCAGATCAGCACGACCGGCAGGACGGGCGCGATTGATGCCCAGGCGGCCAGCGCGAAGAACGGAGGGGACGCGGCGACCAGCTGGCCGATCGCGTAGATCATCCGGCGCGGCAGGCGCGGGCCGAGCCAGGCGCCGGCCATGACGCCGACGAGGAGCCCGATCCCCAGCACGCCCCCGACCACCCCGATCGCGAGGGCGCGGTGCACCCGGTCGTGGGCCCAGACCGGCAGCAGTACCGAGATCAGCGCCTGGTCGAGCAGATTGCTCATGGCGGCAGAGACGGCCAGACCGAGCAGCAGCCGGTCCGCCCGCAGGAACCGCATTCCCTCCGCGAGGTCGGCGGCGTAGCTGCGCACGCTGATGGTGCCGCCCGACCGCTGGGCCCGCCCGACCGAGGCCGGCACGAAGATCGCCAGGATGACGACGCCGGCCGCAAACGAGACACCGTCGATCAGGACCACGCCGGCTGCGCCGATCGTGGCGATCAGCGCGCCCGCGGCGGGCATGCCGACCAGGAGCGCGGTCCGGTTGGCGCCCGAGTAAATGCCCGTGGCGCGCTCGTAGGGGACGCTGCCGAGGTCGGCCGTCATCGGCACGAGCGGGGCGGTCGCGCAATCGGCCACGCCGCGGACCGCGCCCGCCACGGCGACCAGGCCGGCTAGCGCGCCGAGATTCAGCCGGCCGGCGGCATGCAGCGCCGGGATCGCGCACATGATCGCGGCGGCGACGGTGTTGCCAATCAGGAAAGTTCTCCGCAGCCCGACGCGGTCGACCACCGGCCCGGCCAGCGCTTGCAGGGTCACGTAGGGCGCCATCTGCGCGAAGCCGACGAAGCCGGTCGCGGCGGCGCTTCCGGTCGTCACCAGGACCAGCCAGGGGATCGCGACCACCGACATGGCCGTTCCTGTCTCGGACACCAGGTACGCAGTCACGAGCCCGTAGAGGGAGTTCTGCCCACGGCTGGGTTTGCCCTGGTCCGGCTGCGGCGGTTGCGCTGAGATCACGGCCCCTCCGGAGTGATGGTCCTTGGCGCGCTGGCCAGTCCGCCTGGTCCGCGGTGATTCATGACATCATCGTGACGTCAATTATGACGTCTGTCAACGGGCATGACGACGTCTAACAGTGACAAAATTGACGGCGTCACGGCGCGGTCACGACGTCGCTCTGGCGCCGAAAAGGCGTCAGCGGATTTGGGCGCCACGCTGCCGCGGGAGGGCAGTCGCGCCGAGATCGCCCGGCCCGGTGGACTGGTTTGGGGTCGTTTATCCTGGCCAGATGGAATTTGCAGAGGTAATCAGTAAGCGCCGGATGGTACGCGCCTATACCAGCGAGCCGGTCGCGCCGGAGGTCCTGGAGCGGATACTCTCCGCCGCGAATCGGGCGCCGTCGGCGGGATTCAGTCAGGGCTATGCCCTGCTGACCCTCGAGGGGCCCGAGCAGCTCAGCCCGTTCTGGAAGCTGCTGTCCTCTGACGACCGCGAGGCGGAGACTCCGGGTCCGTCGTTTGAGCCAGTTACCCGCGCGCCGCTGGTCGTGGTTCCGCTGTCGTGCAAGGACATCTACCTGGACCGTTACGCCCGAGCGGACAAGGGCTGGACCGACCGTGACGAGTCGCACTGGCCGGTGCCGTACTGGGACATCGACACCGGTTTTCTTGCCCTGCTCATGTTGCTTACTGCTGTGGATGAGGGACTGGGCGCGCTGTTCTTCGGCATACAGCCAGGGCTGATACCGCAGTTCCGCCAGCTGTACAGCGTGCCCGACGGCTACATGCCGATCGGCGCCGTCGCGATCGGGCACCCGGATCCGGCCTCGGACAAGGGCGGGTCGAGCAAGGTCATCAAGCGCCGCAGCCTGGACGACTTGGTGCACCGCGGTCGCTGGTAAGGCCGTCAGGCCGCGCCGCTCGCCTCGGCCAGAGAGGCGTATGTGCCGCGCCAGTACACCAGCGGGCTCACGCCCTGCTCACCGGTGCCCACGTGGCGCACGCGGCCGACGATGATCTCGTGGTCACCGCCCGGCAACTCGTGCTCGACCGAGCACTCCACCACGGCCACGGCACCGTGCAGGCGCGGGCTGCCGGTGGCCCCGGGCTCGTGGCTGACGCCTTCCCAGGCCGCGGCCGGTCCGCGCCGGGCGAAGTTGACCGACAGCTGCCGCTGCCCGTCGGCCAGCATGTTGACCGCGAAGGCGCCGTGCGAGCGAACGGCCTGCAGCGTCAGGCTCGCGTGGTCGAAGCAGACCAGGATGAGGGGCGGATCGAGGGACAGCGAGCTGACGGCGTTGGCCGTCGTCCCGACCGGCTGGCCGTCCGCGCCGACCGAGGTGACCACCGTCACGCCGGTCACGAAGTGTCCCATCGCATGGCGGAAGGCCGCGGCCGTGATGCCGGCCTCTATCCCGGATGCCGTCATGATCAGATCTGCCCGTGATTCGGCGGCAGCACCTCGTTGAGCAGGTAGTTGCCGACGTGGTAGTACTTCCAGTCCGCCGGGTCATGGCTTGCGTGCGTCCGAGCGTTCCGCCAGTGGCGGCTGAGGTCGTAACGCTGGTCGGCGGCACTTGCGCCGCTCAGCGCGAACAGGTCGCTGGCCACCTCGACCGCGACTTCGCCCGCGAATGCCTTGGCCTGCGCGATGGCCAGTGAGCCGCGGGCCGCGTCCTGCGCGTCCCGCGGGCGCCGGGTGACCTCATCGAGCGTGTCCGCCGCCGATCGCAGCAGGGCCTCCGCGGCGTGCACCCTGGTGGCTAGCCGGCCGTACCTGGCCAGAACATGCGGGTCGTCGCCGGCCCGGTCGGCCCAGCCGGCCCGGGCGGCCTCGAAGAACGGGCGAGCCTTGGTCCGCACGAACTCGCCGGCGTCGCGCAGCGCGCCGCGCGCGATCCCCGTCTGGATCGCCGCGTGCACCAGTTGGGCCCGGGCGCCGAGTTGCTGGGGTACCGCGAACGCTCGCTCGTACGGCACTACCAGGTCGGGATCGACCGGCACCCGGTCAAACGTGGCGGTCCCGCTGACCGTGGCTCGCTGGCCCATCACGTCCCAGTCGTCGTCGACGGTGACCCCCGGGGAGTCCCGCTCGACGAACGCCAGCACCAGATGCCCGTCGTCATCGAGCGCGCTGACGCCGATCCACCGGGCCGTGATCGCGCCCGTGCAGTAGTACTTGCGGCCATCCAGCCGCAGCGCGCCCTCGGCCGCGATCAGGCGGGTCTTGAGATCCTGGGCGTGTTTGCCACCGCGCTCGGCCAGCCCGTTCCCGAGCCGCCCGCCGGACAGCGCGGAGCCGAACAGGCGCTCTTGCTGCCGCTCGCTGCCCCAGACGGCAAGGACGTCCACGAACAGGAAGTGCCCTTGCGGCACCTGCGCGATTGCCGGGTCGACGACAGCGATCGAGCGGATGACTTCAGCCAGGACGCTGGCCGGCAGGTCCGGGCCGCCATGCTCGGCCGGCACGGTGATGCTCAGGAGCCCGCTGGAGTCAAAGGCCGCCAGCTCGGCGGCCGGCACCGTGCCGGCCCGGTCGCGCTCGATCACCCCGCCGGCAATCGACCGCGCGTAGCCCTGCGCCGCGGCGATGGCCTCGGGGCCGGACCTGATAACCGTCACGGGCAAGGTGGGAGCGGTCACGGGGCGACCTCCAGGGCGTCGCGATCGGCTACGGCGGGCGTCAGCAGGCCGCGAGCACGCAGCACCGGCATGACACCCTCGCCGACCCGGTAGGCCTCCTCCAGGTGCGGATAGCCGGACAGGATGAACTCGTCGATGCCGAGCAGGTGATACTCAGCGATCCGGTCGGCCACCTCCTCGTGGCTGCCGACAAGCGCGGTCCCGGCGCCGCCCCGTACGAGCCCGACGCCGGCCCAGAGGTTCGGGGAGATCTCCAGTGCGTCAGTCCGGCCGCCGTGCAGCGCCGTCATCCGTCGCTGGCCCTCCGACTGGGACGCCTTCTGGATGACCTGAGCGTGCTCGATGGCCGCCGGGCTGAGACCGTCAAGTAGCCGTTGGGCTTGCGCCCACGCCTCGGCGGCGGAATCCCGCGCGATCACGTGCAGCCTGATGCCAAAGCGCAGCTCCCGCCCGGCTGCCTTGGCCCGCTTCCGCACCGCGTCGAGCTTTTCTGCTACCGCTGCCGGGGGCTCGCCCCAGGTCAGGTAGACGTCGGCCCGGGAGGCGGCGACGTCTAGTGCGGCCGCCGACGATCCGCCCAGGTAGATCGTGGGCCACTGCGGTGCCGGGACTATCTGCGCGCCGCGGACGTCGATGAACTCGCCGGTGAAATCGACCGGACGGCCGGACCAGAGTTCCCGCAGCACCTGGAGGAACTCACCGGCCCGCCGATAGCGGGCCTGCTTGTCGAGGTGGTCACCGTAGCGCCGCTGCTCGGCGTCGTCACCGCCGGTGACGACATTGAGCAGCAGGCGTCCGCGGGAGATGCGCTGATAAGTCGCAGCCATGTGCGCGGCTAGCGTCGGGGACAGCAGGCCCGGGCGGAAGGCCACGAGGAACTTGAACCGCTCCGTTACCTGGCTGAGCCCGGCGGTCATGATCCAGGCGTCCTCGCACCACGAGCTCGCGGGCGTCAGGGCGCCGGCGAAACCGAGTTGCTCGGCCGACCGCGCGATCTGGCCGATGTAGCCGATGTCAGGAGCGCGCTCGGTGCCGCCGTTCTCGGTCACCCGGCTGCCGGCCACTCCCACGGCGTTGCCGAGGCTGAGATCCGTGCGCGAGTCGCCGTTAGTAGGCAGGAACCAGTGCAGGGTCACTCCCATCGATACGTGCCCTCCTCGGTCTGTCCTCGGCTCGTCGGTGTCCGCCGCGCCAGCATGCGAACTGACCGCGAGTCTCGTTCACTACCGATTCGTGTGCCCGTGATAAGTTATTCCTATCATGTCGGTCGGTAAACCAGCAATTAGAATTAGGTCCACCGGCCTGACCCTGCCGGCGGGCGAGGGGGCTGCCGGCAGGGAGGCGGGTGGCTGACCGGGGGCGATCAGCGAATCCCGGCTACCGGACGCCCGTCCTCCAGGTAGAGCGCCGACCGAGCGGACAAGCCGACCCGGACCCGGCGGCTGACAGGCGGCCGCAGCAGCTCCAGGGCCCTGGGCGGGCGAACGAACTGGTACTCGGAGACCTCCTCGGGCTGAACGGTGATCGCCGCGATCTGCTTGCCCGGCAGCCGTCCGCCGTCGAACAGGAACCGGATTCCACCAGGTCGTCCGGGCCGCGCGGGCCGGAAGTCTACGCACGCCAGGCGCCCGCTGCGCAGATCGATCCCGGTCTCCTCGCGTACCTCGCGCTGGCATGCTTGCCACGGCGTCTCGCCATCAGCCTCCATAACGCCGCCGGGAATGGTCCACCCTGACTTGTACGTGGGCTTGAGGATCAAGAGCCGACCGGAGCGGTCGAAGATGAGGGCCCCGGCCGACACCGGGATCGCGGCGAGCGGGACCTCGGCCTGTGGTG
>JASIBJ010000336.1 GCA_030045215.1 Streptosporangiaceae bacterium
CCGGCGCCGGCGAGCCATGGCGCACGATCCTCCCGCGCGACGAGCACCTGGCGCTGCTGGCTGAGGCCGGGTGGACGGTCACGACCGTCACCGATTGTCCACCGGCAAGCGCCGGCGTGAGCCACGGCCGCCGGTCACTCTTCGTAATGGCGACGCCCGCCCGCACCGCTGACCCGCTGGCGGGCGCCGGGAGCTGAAACCGTCAGGCCGCGCGCACGGTCGCCACGCCCGCTGCGCCGAATTCCTCTGCTGAAAGCCGGACATAGGTGGCTCGCCAGGCGATCTGCACGCTTGCCCGGTAGCTCCCGCTCGATGCCGTGGTGCTCGCACACGACATTTTCCTCAGGACGGAGCGAGCCGGTCAGGTCGCGGAGGAACCTTTCCGCACTCCCGGCGAGCGACTACCGAGCGTGAGAAAGTATCCCGCATGGATACTCACGTCATCGACTTCATCCCGTGGGGCCTTGACGCTACGTGGCCGACCCGGTGCTGGGTCGAGCCCATCTTCGGCCGACGGAACGGACCTCCGAGGGGACTGCGGCTCGGCCACACGAGTGATACCGCGATGGTGCTCGTCTGCACGCATCCGCGAGCGCGGTTCGATGCCGAGATCGCCAGCGGCGGCGCGGACCCGGTTCGCGAGCTGGCGTACGAGACGACCTACACCCTCATTAACCTCGTGCTGCACCAGATCCGCGTGCCGGGAGAACGGCCGGACGGGCTCGTCAGCTCGCTGGTGCAGTTCGCCAGCCAGCAAGCAAACCGGCACCGTGAGTGGGCCACCACGCACTGGGGCCTGGAAGCGGCGAGCATCATCGGGCTGGCCGGCTGGCAGTCAGGGTTCACGCTCGCCTACCCCGACAGCTACGTGATCGTTCACGCCTGCGGCATCGACAACGATGAGATCCGGTTGCAGCAAGTCACGGACTTCGGCCCGTACGAGCAGGGCGGCAATCCCTTCGATGTGGGCGCTATGCACTGGGAGCTGTGGCGCAGCGAGCCGGCGCTGGGTTACGAGGACCTCACCCGGGTGCTCGTCAGCGGTTAGCCATCCGTCCCGGCCAGGACCCGGGCGCGGCTCGGTGTTAAGAGCCGGCGTCGACTCCTCCATGAACGCGGGTCCGCGGCAGACCGCGGGATCACGGGCGAGACTGGACCGGACGGCTGGCTAGCTAGGCCTCGGCGGCACCGAGGATCGCCGCGACGACCGCGCCGGTGTCGGATAGGTCGGGGAGGACGACGTGGGCGCCGGCGTCGGCCAGCTGCCGGGCGCTGAACGACCCGGTGGCCACGGCGACCGCGCTCGCTCCGGTTGCAAGCGCCGCCCCGATGTCGTCGGGCGTGTCGCCGACGAGGATCGTGTCCCGGCCGGGAAACTCCCCGCCGTGCCGGGCCGCTGCATTGCGCCGGGCCACATGCACCAGGTCGGCGCGAACGGCGCTCACGTCGCCGTAGGCGCCGATGCTGAGATCGACGTGCTCGGTCAGCTCGAGTGCGGTGAGCTTCGCCCTGGCGAGTTCGGGGAGGTTACCCGTGAGGAGCGACTGGATGACCTCGCCGCCCGGTCGCGCCGCCGCCATCGCGGCCAGCGCCTCGGCCGCGCCCGGCATGACGCGGCCGCGGCGGCGGACGTCGGTGGCGAGCTGGTCAGCGCGCGCCGACAAGAACGCCTGGAAGGGCAGCAGCTGCTGCAGCGGCTCGGGGACCCCCGCCAGGGTCAGCACCTCGAGCGCGATCGCGCTGTCCGTGCGCCCGGCGAAGGACCGCAGCGACCCCGGCAGCCGCAGGCCGTACATCTCATCCAGCGCGGCCTCGTAGAGATCCCGGCCCACTCCGTCGGCCGCGAGCAGGGTGTAGTCGACGTCCCAAAGCACCAATAGCCGCACGCCGTGACCGTACCAGGACAACTCAGACGGGAACCCGCCAGCCGGCCCCGGCGGCGCCTGGCTCGCCGTTGTCCACACGCCCGCGCTTAGCGCTCCTTCCGGCTGCGGCCGGGACTAGACTCGCGCCGAGCGGCAGCAAGCGAGCGGAGGGGCAGAGATGGCAGGCCGGATCCGCGACGAGGACATCGCACTCGTCCGCGAGCGCTCGGCTATCGAGGAGGTCGTCGGTGAGTACCTCCAGCTACGCAATGCGGGTGGCGGGTCACTGAAGGGTCTCTGCCCGTTTCATGATGAAAAGACGCCTTCGTTCAACGTCACTCCCGCTCGCGGCCTCTGGTACTGCTTCTCCTGCTCTGAGGGCGGGGACGTCATCAAGTTCGTGCAGAAGATCGACAACCTCGGGTTCGCTGAGGCGATCGAGCGGCTCGCGGCCAGGGCAGGCATCGAGCTGCGGTACGAGCAGGGCGGGCACGTGCCCGGCCAGGAGCAGTCCCGGCGTCGGCGGCTGCTCGCGGCCCACGCCGACGCGGCCGAGTTCTACGCCGAGCAGCTCGGCACCCCGGCGGCAGCGGAGGGGCGGGCGTTCCTGTCCTCGCGCGGATTCGAGCGGGCCGATGCGCAGCGATTCGGCGTCGGCTACGCCCCGGCCGGCTGGGACAACCTGGTCCGCCATCTGCGGGGGCGCGGGTTCACCGAGGCGGAACTGCTGGCCGGCGGACTTGCCAGCCAGGGCAGGCGCGGGCTCATCGACAAGTTCCGCGGTCGGCTGATCTGGCCGATCGCAGACTTGACCGGCGATGTCATAGCCTTCGGCGCCCGCAAGCTCGCCGCCGATGACGACGGGCCCAAGTACCTGAACACGCCAGAGACCGTCTTGTTCAAGAAGAGCTCGGTGCTGTACGGGGCCAACCTGGCCAAGCGAGACATTGCTCAGCAACGGCAGGCGGTCCTGGTGGAGGGCTACACCGACGTGATGGCCTGCCACCTGGCCGGCATCACCACGGCTGTGGCCACGAGCGGGACGTCGTTCGGCGAGGGACACATCACGATCCTGCGGCGGCTGCTCATGGACGACAGCCAATTCCGCGGCGAGGTCATCTTCACGTTCGACGGGGACGCGGCTGGCCAGCGCGCCGCGCTACGGGCCTTCTCGATGGAAGAGAAGTTCGTCACGCAGACGTTCGTGGCCGTCCAGCCGGACGGCCTCGACCCGTGCGACCTGCGGCTGAAGCAGGGTGACACGGCCGTGCGTGATCTGATCGCGCAGCGGGTGCCGCTGTATGAGTACGCGATTCGCAGCGCGATCGCCGAGCACAACCTCGACACCGCGGAGGGACGGCTGGCGGCGCTCGATGCCGCGGCACCGATCGTCGGGCGGATCAAGGATCTCGGCTTGCGGCGGGTGTACGCGGTCTACCTGGATCGCTGGATCGGCATGATGAACGAGCAGTTCGTGCTCGACCGGATTCGCGACCGGGGCGCGCATCCCGCCGGGGCGCGGTCGGCGGGCGGCGGGCGTCCGCCTGGACACTCGCCGGCTTCCAACGGCAGCCCGGCCGGAGGCGATGTCGGTCGCCCGCCGGGACCCGCCGGCCAGAGGGGGCAGCCGGGCCAGCCGGTGTCTGCCCAGAACGGCCGGGCCGCGCCGGGAACCGGTCCTGCTTCGGCCCCGCACTACGACGAGAGCGATCCCGTGGTGAACATCGAACGGCAGGCGCTCAAGCTCGCGGTCCAGCGGCCGGCTCTCTGCGGCCCCGGCTTCGACGAACTCAGCGCCGACATATTCACGGCCCCCGCCCACGCGGCCGTGCGTGACCTGATCGCTGCCTGCGGGGGAGTGACCGCGGTCCGGTCGGCGCGCGAGTGGGCCGAGCAGTTGCGCGTGGCGGCGCCGGATGACAACGCCCGCGACTTTGTCACCCGGCTCGCCGTCGAACCGCTTGAGGCGCCTGGCCTGTCGGCCGAGCCGGATGCGCGGTACGCCGAGGCGGTTCTGGCCAGGGTCGAGGAGCTGGCGGTGAGCCGCGAGATTGCCGAGACGAAGCGGCGCCTGCAGCGGCTCAGCCCGGTGACAGAGCCGGACTACAACCGGATGTTCGGTGACCTCGTGGCCCTTGAGCAGCGCAAGAAGGTCCTGTCCGAGCGGGCAGCCGGCGCACTCTAGGCACACGAGAGCACTAAAGCGCTACTAACGTTTTGGTGACAATATTGAGTCCGCTGATCGGCTGCATCCTGACGCACACTGGTCTGCATGAGCCTTACGGCCGCTCATCCCGTTGACCAGGTCGCTGATCTCGTCGCTCAGGCGCGAGACCGCGGCGCAATCTCGATGGCCGAGCTGACCGCGGCGTTTGAGCGCTGCGATCTGTCCGCCGATGCCGTGGACGCAGTCCTGAAGCTGCTTGCGGATGAGGGTGTCGACGTCGTCGATACCCAGCCAGACCCCGAGGAGCTGCTGCCGCGGGCCGCCCAGGCCGAGGCCAGGCGAGCGGTCACCGGTGATCTTGTCCGGATCTACCTACGCGAGATCGGCCGGGTGCCGCTGCTCACCGCTCACGAGGAAGTCGAGCTGGCCAAGTCGATTGAGGCTGGGCTGTTCGCCGACGAGATGATTCAGGCGGGTGTTCGGGCCGACGGCAAGGGGCCGCAACTCGGCGACCTCATGCTGGTGTCAGCCGACGGCGCGCGGGCCAAGCAGCGCCTGATCGAGGCGAACCTGCGGCTCGTGGTGTCGATCGCCAAGCGCTACATCGGCCGCGGCCTGGGCTTCCTCGACCTGATCCAGGAGGGGAACCTCGGTCTGATCCGCGCGGTCGAGAAGTTCGACTACACCAAGGGCTACAAGTTCTCCACGTACGCCACCTGGTGGATCCGGCAGGCGATCACTCGCGCGATTGCCGACCAGGCGAGGACTATCCGGATTCCCGTGCACATGGTTGAGACCATCAACAAGATGGCGCGCGTCCAGCGCCAGTTGCACCAGGACCTGGGCCGAGAGGCAACGCCGGACGAGATCGCGGCCGAGATGGGCATGCATCCTGACCGCATCGTGGAGATCCAGCGGATAGCACAGGAGCCGGTATCTCTGCAGTCGCCGATCGGGGAGGAAGACTCCGATCTTGGCGACTTCATCGAGGACGCGGACGCGGTCGTGCCGATGGAGGCGGCCGCGTTCATCATGCTGCAGGACCAGCTTGAGCAGGTGCTTGACAACCTCAGCGTGCGCGAGCAGCGCATCATCCAGCTGCGCTTCGGGCTGACCGACGGTCATCCGCGGACCCTTGAGGAGGTGGGCCGGGAGTTCGGCGTGACCAGGGAGCGGATCCGCCAGATCGAGTCGAAGACCCTGGCCAAGCTCCGCCACCCGAGTCGCGCGCAGATGCTCAGGGAGTACCTGGCCTAGCGATCACGCGCCCGACCAGGAGAAGCTGCGCAGCGCGCGCGGTGGCGGATCCGGCGCCCGCTGCGGGCCGTCAGCTCTTCGGCTGGCCCTGGTTGCTGTTGCCGCCGGTCGCGGCGTAGGAGCGACTCTTGCCGGGTTCGGCGCTCTTGCCGGGTTCGGCGCTCTTGCCGGG
>JASIBJ010000034.1 GCA_030045215.1 Streptosporangiaceae bacterium
GCGGAAGGCGTGTCCGTCATCTGGCCATGGTCGCATCCGGCACCCCGCCGTCGCGCGCCGGACCGCACCGGCCGGCCCCGCCGGCGGATCCCCGCGGGCCGGTTGCCGCAGGCCAGCAGCACAGCCGGCTCATGCCCGTCGCCGAGAACTGCAAGGATTTGCTATCGTGAGGCCGGCCCGGCATCAGGCCGGCCGCAGGTCCGGGTGGCGGAATAGGCAGACGCGCTAGCTTGAGGTGCTAGTGCCCCAAAAGGGCATGGGGGTTCAAGTCCCCCCTCGGACACGTTCGAAAGACCAATGCTGACCAGCTCTTACGACGTTCACCTCTGTTCGAACGATCAGGTCAGCGGGCTGATAGATGAGCCGGAGCCCCAGCTGGGAGTAGATCTCGGCCTTGTCGGCCGGATCGGCGTCGCGAAGGACCGCGAGCAGGTCGGCTAGCCCGTTCACAATCGCGGCGATCTCGTCCTTGCTCATGGTCTGCTGCGGCACGGCCTGCCTGGTCAGGAGCCTGAGCCGAGCACGCTCGGCCTCAGTCTCGGTTATCCACCGGGCGATACTGGCTGGATCGGCTCCGGCATCGAGAGCGGCCCGGTACTGGGCGAGCTTCCGGTCGCAGGCGGCCAGCTCAGCCTCGTGCATATCACTCAGCCCGGCCGCTATTTCAGGGACGGCCGTGGCCGCAATTAGCTCGTCGATGGTGCCGGGAAGGTAGCGAGGCTCGAACTTTCCGGCCAGTCACTCATCGAGCGGCCGAAGCAACGCGTCCTGGCGGAGCGTCACGTTCCGAGGATGCTCTAGCCGGTTGGCCAGGGCGTACTCCACGGGGAACCGGCACCGGTAGTACGGCGCGCGGTTGGCCCAGTGGCCTTGCATCTTCCGGCCGCATACCGCGCAGTACAGCAGCCCGCGCAGCACGTAGTCGTGCTTGGATCGGTGCGGCCGGTGCACCGGCGGCGCGATCCGACGCGCCGCGAGAACCTCAGCCGCCTGACGGAACGTCTCATCATCAGTGATCGGCGGGTGCACGACGGCGTCGGACCAGATCCACTGGTCCTCTTCGTTCCACCGCATCCGCTGGGTGTGGCCGAGCGCGACGTCGCGGACATCGATCAGCACCTCGTCGGTGCGCTGCCGGTTCCACACCTGCCGACCGGTGTACCGCGGGTTGGTGAGGATGACCCGCACTGCGCTGGTAGACCATGCGATGCCGCAGCGATGCTGATTGCGGACCGGGTCGTGCGCGGACGGGCAGGCGATCTCGTCGCGGGTCAGGTGCTCGGCAATGGATTTCATGCCCGCGCCGGCGAGCAGCTCGTCGAAGATCCGCCGGACTACGGCAGCCGCGGGCTCATCGATTGCTAGCTGGTGCATCCGCTTTCCGTCGGCGGCCTTGGCCGGGTTCAGATGCGGGCCGACGTCGATGAGCTTGTAGCCGTACGGCGGACGCCCGCCGAGGAACCGGCCTTCTATCTGTGCCTGGGCGGCCATCGCCGTGCGCACCCGGATCTTGATCCGGTTCCGCTCGCCCTTCGAGACACCGCCGAACACAGACATGATCAGGTCATGAGCCTCGTTCTCCGGATCGATCGGGCCGCCGACCTCCGGCACCCACAGCGGCACCTTGTAGTGGGCAAAGATCGGGAACGTGTTGCCGAACTGGTTGCCATAGAACGCGCGCTGCGGCTCACCCACGACCACCGCGTCGAAGCCGCGGCGCGGGTCGGCCAGCGCCGCAAGCAGGCGGCTGGCTTCCGGGCGCCGTTGCGGCGGGATCGACCTGGACTTATCGACGTCGAAGAATTCGGCGACGATCCGGCCGCCGTGCGGCTCAACTAATGCTTTGGCGCGGGTCAGCTGCCAGCCGCGGGATGACTCCGGGTCCTGGTTGTCCTCGGTGGAAACCCGGCCCCAGAAGGCCACGTCGATGCTCTGCTCGGACATGGTCAGATCTTCCTCCCGGCTGGCGATCCCTCTGCCTGCGTGGTTGCCATTCCGCTCGTTCCTTCCGCTGCGGCCTGCGCCTTGATCAAGATCCGGAGCAGGACCCGGGCCGCGGCCGGGGTGAGCGCGGGCGGCTCGGATGGCACGACCACGCGGACGGGTCTTCGGTTGTCGCCGTGACAGTGCGTCCGCAGTGGCGCGCGGCCCGGACCTGCTCCGGGCCTGCGACGGTACGCTCCGGGACGCGTTTTGGGAGGAGCCGCACAGCCAGCTTTTCCGGCCGCGCGGCGTGCCGGAGCGGCAGTCGCGAGGTGTTGCCGCTTGCCATTGCCGGATGCCGGTGGTTGCCGCGTGCCGGTCACTTGCCGCCGTCCGCGCTCCGGTTGCCGCTGCCGGTCTCGGCGGATTGCCGCAGCCGGTCAGCCGCCAGTTCCGCGAATCCCGAGCTCAGGTCGATGCCGGTGAAGCGGCGGTCCAGCGCGAGCGCGGCCAGTCCGGTGGTGCCGGCGCCGCAGAACGGGTCCAGGACCATGCCGCCGGGCTTGCATCCG
Source organism: Streptosporangiaceae bacterium (assembly GCA_030045215.1). The sequence goes on from JASIBJ010000034.1 coordinate 2,496, forward strand.
GCCTTGATGCAGCGGGTCGGGATCTCCACTGGGTAGGCGGCGAAGTGCGGGCCGCGGTACGGCCGGGTCGGGATGGACCAGACGTCGCCGGGGTTGCGGCCGTTCGGGTGTGCCCGGCCGGACCGCCCGTCTCCGTAACGGCGCGCGGTCAGGACCTCCCTCGTATGGGATCCGTACTTGGGCCGGCTGCCGCTGCCGCGCGTGCCGCCAGGCCTGATGCCGCCGTGCTTGCCGTCACCCGGATGGCGGCTGGCTGGCGCGCCGGGCGCGCGGTGGGAAACTCCGCCAGGCCGAGAGACGTCCGGGCATCTCGGCCGGGCGGTGGCGTGCGGCACCCGGATCGGATCGAGGTCGAACCAGTACCGGCGTGATCGGACCAGCAGGAAGATCAGTTCGTACCGGCAGTTGAGTCGGTCGCGTACCGACTCCGGCATGGCGTTCGGCTTGTGCCACACGATCGCGTTACGGATGATCCAGCCGTCGTCTTGCAGGGCGAGGGCGACCCTCCAGGGCAGGCCGATCAGATTCTTGGCGGTCATGCCGGGTGTGGTCCGCCCGGCCAGTCCGGGGCCGAGGTAGGCGTGCAGCCCGGTCTGAGAGGCGCTGCCTTCTGAGTAGGAGTCGCCAAGGTTGAGCCAGCAGGTTCCGTCGGCGGCGAGCACGCGGTGCGCCTCGCGGAAGACGTTCCGCAGCGTAGCGATGTAGGCGTCAGGATCGGGTTCCAGGCCGTACTGACCCGTGACGCCGTAGTCGCGCTTGGCCCAGTAAGGCGGGCTGGTCACGATGCAGTCCGCGAAAGCGTCGGGCATCGAACCGAGGACGTCGCGGGCGTCTCCGACGTGCAGGGTCCAGTCAGTGTCGGTTGCGTAGAGCAGTGTCGATCACCGTCCTCTCAAGGTTGTGGTGGCGTTGTTTGCGGCTTGCTCCGTTGCTCGCTTGCTCGCGGGACGTGCAGACGCGCGCGCGAAGCGCGGAGCGAGCAACGGAGCAACTGGGTCTACGGGATGGCATCGGCGTCCTCGGTACCAGCGGCGCGCCAGCGTCCGCGGCTAACCTGAACGGCCCGTCCGGCGCGGGAGTGGTCGATGAGGTGGCGGTAAAGCGTCGTCCGGTTCATGCCGCTGGAGCGCATCAGGTCAGCGATGCTGGCTCCTTCAGCAGGCGCGGCACTCAGCGCGAGCCAGAGCATCGCGCCCGGCGTGACGGTGTCGTCTCCTGGCGCATCCGCGGTCGCGCCCACGTAGTCGGACACGGCTCGATCAGCGGGACCCTCTGGGCGCGTCTGGGCTCGACGCTCCAGCGCGCGCATGGACACGTCGTCCAGCAGTGGGCGCAGGGCGGCATAGGTGGTCGCGGCCCTGGCCACGGCTTCGTCGCTGAGGAGGTAGGCGCGGGCGCGGCGCGACGAGTCGTATTCCGGTGCCGAGATGAGGAACTTTCCGGGGGCATTGAGAGTGTGGGCGTGCCATCCGGCGGCGAGCATGCCCTGGCCGAGGATCAG
>JASIBJ010000337.1 GCA_030045215.1 Streptosporangiaceae bacterium
GGTCATTCTAGAACGAGATTCGGTTTGCAGCCAGGTCAGCAGCTCCGACTGCAGCCCCGGTTTGGCAAGAGCGCTCCGGCCCGGTCGGCCACCGCGAAGGTCCGTCACCGGGCGCGTCCCTCTGACTCCCGCCGGCGCCGAGGGGGACGGCGGCACCACAACGCCCCTGAACCCGCCGACCGACAAGTCCGACAAACGGCCGGCGAATCCTTACCCGTCGGTAACGTCACCGGTCTCGGGTCGTGACAGGCGGCCGAAAAAAAGGTAGTATGAATAAGTTACTGACGAGTAGCAAACGTCAGCCGCCCCGAGCGCTGGGCTGACTCGCAGTGTGGAGGGACGCGATGGGGCACTTCAGGAGCAACCTGCGGGACATCGAGTTCAACCTGTTCGAGGTGCTGAGGCGGCAGGACCTGCTGGGATCCGGGCCCTATGCCGACGTTGACGAGGACACCGCCCGCGGCATCCTGGACGAGGTGAACCGGCTGGCCGAGGGGCCGATCGCCGACTCGTTCGCCGACGCGGACCGCAATCCTCCGGTCTTCGACCCGGCTACCCACTCAGTCACGATGCCCGAGTCGTTCAAGCGTTCCTACCAGGCCTTCATGGATGCCGAGTGGTTCCGCCTGGAGCTTCCACCCGAGCTAGGCGGAACCACCGTGCCGCGGACCCTGGGGTGGTCGGTAGCCGAACTCGTCCTCGGCGCGAACCCGGCGGTCTGGATGTACTCGACCGTCGGCTCGTTCTCGCACGCGCTGTGGAGGATGGGCACGCCCCGCCAGCAGGAGATCGCCGCGCTCGCCGTCAACCGGCACTGGGGCTACACGATGGTGGTGACCGAGCCGGATGCGGGCTCGGATGTGGGCGCCGGCCGGACGAAGGCAGTCCAGCAGTCGGATGGCACGTGGCACATTGAGGGCGTCAAGCGATTCATCACCAGCGCCGAGCACGACATGGCCGAGAACATCCTGCACGTAGTGCTGGCCAGGCCCGAGGGGGCGGGGCCAGGGACCAAGGGACTGTCGATGTTCCTGGTGCCCAAGTTCCTCATCAACGACGACGGCACGCTCGGCGAGCGTAACGGCGTGTACGTAACCAACGTCGAGCACAAGATGGGCCTTAAGACCTCGACCACGTGCGAGGTCACGTTCGGGGCCGTGCAGCCTGCGGTGGGCACGCTGGTCGGCGACGTGCACGACGGCATTCGCCAGATGTTCATGATCATCGAGTTCGCGCGGATGATGGTGGGTACGAAGGCCATCGCGGCGCTGTCGACGGGCTACCTGAACGCCCTTGACTACGCCAAGACCCGAGTGCAGGGCGCAGACCTGACCCAGATGCTGGACAAGACGGCACCCCGCGTGACGATCATGAAGCACCCCGAAGTGCGGCGCAGCCTGATGTTGCAGAAGGCCTATGCCGAGGGCATGCGGGCACTGGTCATGTACACCGCGAGCCAGCAGGACGCGCTGCAAGTGGCTCAGGCGGCTGGCTACATCGACGAGCAGGCCGCTGCGCTGAACGACCTGCTGCTGCCGGTCGTCAAGGGCGTCGGATCCGAGCGCGGGTACGAGCAGCTGGCGCAGTCCCTGCAGACCCTGGGCGGCGCCGGCTACCTCCAGGATTACCCGCTTGAGCAGTACATCAGGGATGCCAAGATCGACAGCCTCTACGAGGGCACGACTGCGATCCAGGGCCTGGACCTGTTCTTCCGCAAGATCGTCAGGAACCAGGGCGCAGCGCTGAATCACCTGCTTGGCCTGATCAGGGAATTCGCCGCGGCCGACGCCGGCAACGGGCGACTCAAGAGGGAGCGGGCCGCGGTGGGACGGGCGGCCGACGACATCGAGGCCATCGTCGCCGCGATGAACGGCTTCCTCGGGGCCAGCCTGGCTCAGCCGGCCGAGGGATACCGGGTCGGCCTGAACACGACCAGGCTGCTCATCGCGCTCGGCGACCTGATCATCGGCTGGCTGCTTGGCCGCCAGGCCGAGATCGCAGTGGCGAGGCTGGACGAGGGCGGACTGTCCGCCGACGACCAGGCCTTCTATGAGGGCAAGATCGCCGCGGCCGGGTTCTTCGCCGCCACCGTCTTGCCGCGGCTCGCGGCCGAGCGCGAGATCGCCGAGTCCGTCTCGCTGGATCTGATGGAGCTGGCCGACGAGGCTTTCTAGCCCGCTGTGAACCCCGAGGCGCGACGGAGCCTATGAAGGGCGTGACGAGGCCCTGCGAGGGGCTTGTCACCCTCTGTAAGGGGTTTGCTAGCGGGCGTACGCTCTGGCCATGTCCGGGCAGATATTCGGCCGCGACGCTGAATTGCAGGCACTGACCGCGTTCCTCGGCGCGATCGAGCACTCGGCCACGGCGATGGTGCTGGCGGGCCCGCCCGGCGCGGGCAAGACGACGCTGATGCGGGCGGCGTCGCAGCTGGCGGCCGATCGCGGCTGCACGGTGCTGGCCACGACTCCCGCTCGCGCCGACATGCGGCTGGCGTTCGCGGGACTTGCCGACCTGATTGAGCCGTACGTCGGCCGCGTGCTCGACGGTCTGCCACGCCCGCAGGCCGACGCGCTGCGAGCCGCCCTGCTGCTTACTGCCGCCCCGGCGAGCCCGCCCGAGCCACGTCTCATCGCGACCGCCTTCCGGTCGGCGGTGGCGCAGCTGGCCGAGTCGGCGCCCGTGCTCGTGGCGGTCGACGACATCCAGTGGCTTGACCCGCCAAGCGAGAACGCGGTCGGATTTGCAGCCAGGCGCTTCGGGTCCGAGCGCGTTGGCCTGCTCTGTGCGCAGCGCACGGACAAGCCCGGAGCGCAGTTGCCGTTAGAACTGAGCCGCGGCCGCCTGAGCTGCAACCTGGTCCCGCTGGGCGGACTTAGCATCGGCGCGCTGCACCGCATGCTGCATACCAGGCTCGGCCGCTCATTTCCGCATCCGACCCTGCGCCGGATCGAGGCCGAGTCCGGCGGTAATCCCCTGATCGCGCTGGAGATCGGCCGCGCGCTGACCCGGCGTTCCGACGGCACGTACGTCCGGGCGCTGCCCGTTCCGGACTCGCTCAGCGGGCTGGTGGACGAGCACATCTCCGAGCTTCCGGTCGCAGTCCGCGCCGGGCTGGAGCTTATGGCCATCCTGCCTGGCGTCCCCACCGCGACGTACGTGGCGGCCGGGGTAGACGAGGCCGAGCTAGACGCGGCCGTGGAAGCCGGCGTGCTCGAACCCGCCGACAGCCGTCTGGTGTTCGCGCACCCGATGCTGCGCTCCGCGGTGGAGGCGATGATCCCGCCGGCCAGGCTGCGCGAGCTGCATCTGCGCGCAGCCCGCCTTACCGAAAACGCCGAGGATGCGGCCCGGCACGAGGCGCTCGCCGTCACGGAGCCGTCGGCCGCTGTCGCCGGCAGGCTGGAAGACTCTGCCAGGGCGGCCGTCAGCCGGGGCGCGCCGCGCAACGCTGCCGAGCTCTTCGAGCTGGCGGCGTCGCTGACTCCGGACGGCGAGCACGCCGATAAGGGCCGGAGGATTGCCGAGGCTGCCCGCTACCAGGCATTACGCGGTGACCTGGCAGCGGCCGCGTCGCTGCTGCGGCAATTCCTGGCCAGCGCCCCGGCTGGACCGCATCGAGCGGCCGCGCTGGCCCAACTGGGTCGGCTGGTGACGGACGAGGACGGGCCGCGAGCCGTCGAGCTGCTGAACGAGGCCCTAGCCCAGGCTGGCCCGGATCCGGTGCTCATCGCCGAGGTGCACATGTCTCTTTCGGAAGCCATGTCCAGGAGCGGCGCGCCCGAGCGCGCCCTCGACGAGGCTCGTTGCGCGATCGTGGCCGCCGAGCGTGCGGGCGGGCCGGAGCTCATTTCGGCG
>JASIBJ010000338.1 GCA_030045215.1 Streptosporangiaceae bacterium
GCCCTGCGCCCCGCCGATCTTGCGCCCATCGCCACCCCCGACACGGCGGTCGTCGATCCCGACATCACTGCACGGGCCAACGCCACCGAGGACGACCTGCGCCTGTGCACCGCGGCGCTGACCAGCGCCAACGTGGCCACCCAGCATGCAGCGATCAGGGTGGCCGCCAACTTCGGCGTGCTCGGTGCCGCGTACGCCTCCACTGTCGCAAATCCGGATCCGGCGCTGGTCTCGGCCATCGCCACCGAGCTTCAGAAACGGCTGAGCGCGCTCGATCAGCTCGCCACCTCAACCGCCCCCTCCAAGGATGTGCAGCGGCTTCAGGCTGCGTTCGGCGCGGATTTCCTGCCGCTTCCCGCCTTCAAGCCCGCCAACGCGACCGACCTGACCAGCGCAGCGAAGCAGGCCCGGCAATCCGGATGGGCGGACCAGCCCACGATCAGGACCTGGCTCGCCCGCTGCTCCTGGGTCCGGCCCCGCTTGGGCTCGCTGATGCGCCTGCGCACCGCGACCTGCGCGCTGCCGACAGCCGCGGCTCCGCTCGCCGTCGTGCAGCTGCCCGAAGTCCCTGGCGAGCCATGGATCGGGGCGCCCTTCCACGGAGTCCCGCCAGCGGGTCCGCGCGTCCAGGTGACGCTGGCCAATGGTCCGATCGCCGATCCCGCCAGCGCGCTGGCTGGCATCGTCGTCGACGACTGGACCGAGACCGTCGCCGAAACCACGCCGACGACCGGGCTGGCCTACCACTACCAGTCGCCGCTCTCGCAGCCCCCGCAGGCGGTCCTGGTGGCGGTCCCGGCCGACCTGTCGGCGCCCACCTGGACAGCCGCGGCGCTCGAGCAGACGCTGACCGAAACCCTCGCCCTGGCCAAGATCCGCGCCGTGGACCAGGACGCGCTGACCAGCACCGGCCAGCTGCTTCCCGCCTTCTACATCGCGAACAACGTCGCGCAGCAAACGGTGTCAACCGACGTAATGGTCCAGCCACCGGAGGGCAGCACATGACCGTTACCGCGTCGCCTTCGATCACGACCTGGACCCGGCTCGAGCCGCGCGCCCGCAGCGACAGCCTCACGCCTTCGCTGGAGGCAAGCGTCTATGACCCGGCGTGGATGCTGGCCCGGCAGTGGCAGCTGGCCGAGTTCAGAGGCCAGGACGCCGCCTTCCCCGTGAGCGTGTCGTACACGGTCGACGTGCAGCCACTGGCCGGATACCAGCCGCCGGCCGGCGGCAGCGAGGCGGTCGGACAGTATCCGCTCGAGGCGTTCGCCTGGCCCGAGCCCGCGACGGCGCTCACACCCGGCGCGTCGGCGCAGTTCGGGGCCGAGCTGTTGCGCCTGTTGTCCGAAAACGGCTGCTCGGCCGCCAGCACCGCCAATATCGTCGCCGCGTATCCGCTCTCGATCCCGGCCGATGCAACGGTCGATGCTCAGGGCCGCGACTACCTGGGGCTGGTGGCCGGCCGACTGCCCGATACCGGCCGGCTCGAGCCGGTACTGCGCTCGGCGATCGCACCGGGCGGCTCACTCCCCTCCCAGCTGGGCGTCGCCCCCGCCGACGTACGCGCCGTACTGTCCGCCGCCACCGCGTGGCTTGCCCAGCTCGACTCGTTCGCGTTGCCGCCCGCCGGCGCGGCCGACGCCTGGGAGCCGTCCCGGCTCGAACATCAATTCTCGGTGGCCGCCGGGTCTGCCTCAGGGCCGGCGTTCACGCTGGCTGCCCCGTCATGGCCGGGCCGCCGTCTGGAATGGTCTGACTTCGACGTCGCCGGACAGGCCGCCGCGAGTGCTCCTTCGGGCCTGCCGAACCTACCGGGAGTCGATCCGCGGACCGCTCAGGTCAGCGGGACCGGACCGCCGCATCCGCTCACCTACCCCGGCGCTCCCAACCGCCGCTACTGGACCTTCGAGGACGCCAACTACAACCTGGCCGCGGTCACCGTCAGCACCGACGACCTCGCCCGGATGCTGATCGTCGAGTTCGCCTGCGTCTACGGCAATGACTGGTACCTGCAACCGATTCCGTTGCCGGCCGGGGCGCTGCACACGATCCGTCGGCTCACCGTGACTAACTCGTTCGGCGAGACTGAGGTCCTGGGTCCGGTGGCGCCGAGCATCCCAATGTTCGGATCACCGGCCGACGGCACTCAGGACTGGTGCATTTTCCGCTCCAACGTGGTCCAGGCGGACGGCACCACAGCGACCCTCAACGGGCTGTTCCTGCCGCCGAGTATCGTCCAGGTCCAGGCATCCCCGCCGATCGAAGAAGTCATATTCATACGAGATGACACGGCCGACATCGGGTGGGCGGTTGAGCACACCGTGCTCGGCTCGGACGAGCGGCCGTTCGACCGCTACTCGGCCGCAATGCAGCAGGCACCCGCGCCCGCGGCGGCGCCAGCCGACGACTCCAGTACCATCCGCTACCTGCTCGAGACCGATATCCCGCCGTATTGCTACGCGCTGATCCCTGACCCCACCGGCCAGCCTCCGCCACCGCAACTTCTCCTCCGGCGGGTCGGAGTCGGCGGGCAGGTCACCGGGCCTCCGCCGCTTGGCCAGGTGCTGAGCGGGCTTCAGAATCAGCCGCTGTTTGACCAGGAAGTTCCCGTGGTCGGGACCACCGTGCGCCGCCGCCGCTATGTCGTACGCGGCTTTGACGGCGAGGTCCTGATGTGGACGGGCCGCGAGCGCCTGATCGGAGGGCGCTATGGCACGGTTCCGCTCGCGTTCGACCAGGTACTCGCCGAATAACCGATGCCACCGCCGAGTGTGGCTCCGAACGAGTTCGATGCCGTCAGCACCGGGGACGCAGATCATGATCCGGTAAGTTTTGACGGTCTCAGGCCATCAAAACTTACCGGATCATGAGCGAAGGCGAAGGCGGAGCCGGAGCCAGAGCCAGAGCCGAAGCCGAGGCCAGGCAAAGCTTGCCCCCGGACCGGTTGTTGACCAGGTCCGGGGGCGAGCTGGGCAATTCTCGATCAGAAGCTGCTGTCCCAAGTGACGCTGAACCTGCCGCCGAACGATGGCGGCACGGCCGGGCAGTTGGCGGCGGTGAACGGTAGCACCTGGCCAGGCGGCCCCAGCTGACCCGGGCAGTCGAGGTAGTAGGAGATGCTGTCGTCAACCATGGGGATGGAGTAGACGCCGCCATTGAACCCGCCGATGCTGGACCGGCGGCCGTTCGCGACAAGGCTCCCGGACTCGAAACCGGTCTTGCTGTAGTACACCAGCGGCACGAACTGGAATAGCCCGGCTATCGGTTCGTAAGCCGGTCGCTCCACGATCCACTCGGCGCTCGAGTCCACGCAGGTAGTTGCCGCGCACGTTGCGGTTACGGCGAAGCTCTCCTGCGGGCGGGTGTGGTCAATGAGCGTGAGCGCATAATTGTTGTTGCCGTCAGTGCCGGGCGTGACCGTCACCGAAGCGCTGATCTGGTCGCCGGGCTCCGGGCAGTTCACGTTGTCGTTGATGCAGGCGGTGGTGCCTTCCTCGACCGTGCCTGCCGGGAACATCTCGTACCACACGTAGTAGTACAAGACGCCCTCAAAACACTGGGCGCCTGTCCCCAGTTGCTCCACGGTCGAATCGCTCCAGCCGTCGAGGCCGACCCAATTCGAGATGTAAGCGCCCTGGGTCTGGTACGGGGCGGGCGGGCAGGTCACGGCCGGGATGGTCCAGTTGCCGCTCACGTTGGTGAAATCGTCCGCTGTGCTCGTGCTCGAGGCGTCGGCAAAGCCGGACCAGTTGAGGGTCGGCTCGGAGGTGACAGTACCGCTGACCGGCTTGGCGGCACCGGGAAGCTTGCTATCCGGGGAAACCCAGCCACCACTGGACACCTTCGGAGCGTGGGACGACATGTACTTCTTGAAGGCGGCTCGGGCTTGGGCAACGACAGCCGGATTATGCGCCCTCGCGCTCAGGCTCGCAGCCGGAGGCGCCGCCGACGCCACCGCCAGGAAGGCTGAGGCCCCGAGCAAGGCAGTTAAAGAACTTGCGAGCAGTCTCTTCACCTGATCTCCCATCTCTACTCAGGGATGGACCTCTCT
>JASIBJ010000035.1 GCA_030045215.1 Streptosporangiaceae bacterium
GGCGAGCCCTCGGTCGTGTGGACGGGCGAGGGTGCCGAAGGCGCCAAGGCGCGGCTGGCCGAGTTCGGCGCGGCCAGGGTCTACGTTGCCGACAGCCCGGACTACGCCGACTACCTCGTCGCCCCGAAGGCCGAACTGCTGGCGAAGCTGGTCGCGGACAAGGCCCCGGCCGCCGTCCTGGTCGCCGCGACCTCCGAGGGCCGCGAGGTCGCGGGCAGGCTCGCGGTCAAGACTGGCTCGGGAATTCTCACTGACGTCACTGGCCTCTCCGATGGCCTAGTTGGCGAGCAGTCGATCTTCGGTGGCGCGATCACCGTGCAGTCGAAGGTGCGGACCGGCACGCCGATCATCGCAGTCCGGCCGAACGCGGTATCGCCGGAACCCGCGCCGGGCGGTGCGGACATCGAGCCGGTCACCGCCGAGATCAGCGACACCGCCAAGACAGCGAGGGTGACGGGCCGGGTTGTCGCCGGGCGCGGCGAGCGCCCGGAGCTCACCGAGGCGTCCATCGTGGTCTCGGGCGGCCGTGGCCTGGGCTCGGGCGAGCACTTCGCACTGATCGAGCAGCTGGCGGACTCGCTCGGCGCGGCGGTGGGCGCCTCGCGCGCCGCCACCGACGCCGGCTGGTACCCCCATCAGTTCCAGGTGGGCCAGACCGGCAAGACCGTCTCCCCGCAGCTGTACATGGCGATCGGCATCTCCGGCGCCATCCAGCACCGGGCCGGGATGCAGACATCGAAGACGATCATGGTGGTGAACAAGGACCCAGAGGCACCGATCTTCGAGCTCGCCGACTTCGGGGTCGTCGGCGACCTATTCAAGGTGGTGCCGCAGCTCATCGGGGAGATTGACAAGCGTTCAGAGGCCTGACCGCGAGGGCCGAGCGAGCCGGAGGGGCGCGGTGCCGCCTGGACTGAGGAGCGGGTTTTGCGACGAGGGAAGGCGGCGCGCGAACGCGTCCCGACGGCTGAGCGGGAAGCCGAGCGAGCCGGAGGGGCGTGGTGCCGCCTGGACTGAGGAGCGGGTTTTGCGACGAGGGAAGGCGGCGCGCGAACGCGTCCCGACGGCTGAGCGGGAAGCACAGCGCCCCGACGGCTGAGCGGGAAACACGGCTACGCTGGACACGCCATGTCATATGCCGACGCAGGGGGGAACGCGCCGATGCTGGGAGATCATCCGGCACGGGGATCTCAGGTCTACCTTGATCATGCGGCGACGACCCCGATGCTGCCTGAGGTCCTCGCGGCGATGACCGAGGAACTAGCCCAGCTGGGCAACGCGTCGTCCCTGCATAACGCCGGACGCCGGGCCCGCCGGGTGGTCGAGGAGTCCAGGGAGCTGATCGCCGAGGCTTACGGCGCCCGGCCCAGTGAGGTCGTTTTCACCAGCGGGGGGACAGAGGCGGACAACCTTGCGATCAAGGGCCTGTACTGGGCCAGGCGCGGCGCCGATCCGCTGCGGCGGCGCGTCCTCGCCAGCGCAACCGAGCATCACGCGGTGCTGGACAGCGTCCGCTGGCTGGCCGAGCACGAGGACGCTGACGCCGACTGGCTGCCGGTCGACGCCACCGGCCTGGTGCGCGCTCCGGCCCTGGCCGAGGCGGTCGAACGCGATCCGGCCAGCGTCGCCCTGATCAGCGTGATGTGGGCGAATAACGAGGTCGGCACCGTGCAGCCGATCACCGAACTGGCCCGGCTCGCTCAAGAGCACGGAATCCCGTTCCACAGCGACGCCGTCCAGGCCGCAGGCCAGCTGCCGGTCAGCCTTTCGGTGACCGGGGCGACCGCGCTCACCATCACGGCGCACAAGATCGGCGGTCCGGTCGGCGTCGGAGCGCTGCTGCTGGCTAAGGGCGTGGAGCCTGTCCCCGTCCTGCACGGCGGCGGCCAGGAGCGCGATGTCCGGTCGGGCACGCTCGATGTGCCCGCGATCCGGGCATTCGCGGTGGCCGTCAAGCTGACCCGCGAGCGGAGCGCCGAGGAGGCCAAGCGGCAGTCGGCCTTGCGTGATGACCTGATCGCGCAGGTCAAGGCGGCGGTCCCGGACGCCGTGCTGAACGGCGCGCCGCCCGGACCAGGGCGCCTGGCCGGGAACGCTCACTTCTCGTTTCCCGGCTGCGAGGGCGACGCTCTGCTGATGCTCCTCGACGCCAAGGGCATCGCCTGCTCGACCGGTTCCGCGTGCACCGCGGGCGTCGCCCAGCCCAGCCATGTGCTGCTGGCGATGGGCGCCGACGAGGCGCGGGCGCGCGGTTCGCTGCGCTTCTCGCTCGGACACTGCAGTGAGCAGGCGGACGTGGATGCCCTGGGCGCGGTCATTGGCGAGGTCGTGGACCGGGCCCGCCGCGCCGCTCGGTGACCGCCAACTCCGCATACAGATCCCTCATCGTCGGCCCGGCCAGCACGGCATCGTCATCGCTCCCGGCCGCCACTGCATATCCTGGACGCGATGACTATTCTGCGTGTGCTGGCCGCGATGTCGGGCGGCGTTGACTCGGCGGTGGCTGCGGCCAGGGCCGCCGAGGCCGGTCACGATGTCACCGGCGTGCATCTGGCTCTGTCGCGCAACCCGAGTTCCTACCGGACTGGCGCGCGCGGCTGCTGCACGCTCGAGGACGCCCGCGACGCCCGCCGCGCCGCGGACGTCATCGGCATCCCCTTCTACGTCTGGGACATGGCCGAACGCTTCCACGCCGACGTCGTCGAGAACTTCGTCGCTGAGTACGCCGCCGGGCACACACCCAATCCGTGCCTGCGCTGCAACGAGAAGATCAAGTTCGAGGCCGTGCTCGACCGGGCCGTGGCTCTGGGATTCGACGCGGTTTGCACCGGGCACTACGCCGGCCTCGAGCCCGTGCCTGGCGCGGCCGGCCTCCGCCGGCTGGTGCGCAGCGTCGACGCCGCCAAGGATCAGTCGTACGTGCTCGGGGTACTGACCAGCGGGCAGCTGAGCCGGGCCATGTTCCCC
>JASIBJ010000339.1 GCA_030045215.1 Streptosporangiaceae bacterium
GGTGACACCGGGATCGGACGCGACCGTCAGCTTCGAGGTAGCGGCCGCCACCACCGCGCGCCAGGGCGAGCAGTGGTGGGCGATCGTGAAGATCATGTACTTCGGCCGGGTCCGCTACACCGAGCCGGTCCTGGTGACCGTGGCCTGACCCGGGCGGTTAGATAGCGACCGCCTCGAGCACGTCGGCGCAGCGCAGCGGGCCGCCGGCGGCTCGGGCGGCGGACACGGTGATCACGTAGTGGCCGGCCCGCTGGCCGGGAAGCTCCACCTGCCACTGCTCGCCCGCGCGCTCGCAGCGAAACGTCTGCGAGTCTCCGGCGCCGTCGACCCGGACGCCGACGGCGGTCACCCGGATGCCCGGCGCGCCGAGGACCTCGGCCCTGACCGGAACCGGCTCGCCGGCCTGCACCGCGTTGTCGATGGCCACGCCGAGCCAGGGCTGCGGCGGCCGGCCCGACAGCGCCGGCCCGGGCAGACCCGCGGTGGCTGGCCCAGTGGCCGCTGGCCCAGTGGCCGCTGGCCCAGTGGTCGCTGGCATATTCCGGCCGGCGTCGCATGCGCGGAGCAGCTGGACGACCGTCGGCGTGGCCGCCATCGGGAGGTGCCGCTCCGGCACAACCCGGTGCGCCGAGGCGTCAACGGCCAGCTCGGGCGGGACGGCCGAGAACGCCGGGACGGTGCCGTCACCGCGCCAGCCCGCATTGGGCAGCCACTCCGGGTCGGACTTGGTGATCGTGAGCCTGCCGGCAGCCAGGACCATACGGCTGGGCGTCGGGTGACCGCGGGCGAACACCGCGGTCTGGGCGGGCGCGTCGGCGCGTCCCGACAGGTCCTGCCACGCGGCGTCGATCTCTGCGTGCATCCGGGCCGCCGTGGCTGCCCGGGCCAGGAAGCCTTCGGCGGCCACGCTGCCGATCTGCAGCGGGCCGATGGCCGGCCGTACGTTTCCGGCGGAGCCGTCACCGGCCGCCTGCAGGATGGCCTGGTACTGCGGCAGCAGGTCGTAGACACCCGGCCAGGTCCTGGAAGCCTCCGTCATCCGGTGCAGCTGTACCGGACCGAGATGAACCCCGTTGACCAGCCAGTCCAGTGCCTTTGGCACGCCGCGGTGCGGGGTGGCCAGCGTGATCAGCGCCCGGCAGTCACGCCAGCCGCCGAGCGGGCCGAGCCAGTACCTGGCGACGAGCCCGCCCATGGAGTGCCCGATCACGATGACCCGCCGCGCCCGGTCCGGCCCGGACATGCCCGCCAGCCTCGCTTCGATCTCGGCCTGCAGCCGGAGCGCGGCCGACCGGACACCGAGACGGAAGTCATAGGGGAAGAGCACGACGTCGGCCCGCGGGTCCCTGGGCCGGCCCGGCAGCACCTCATCGACGCAGACGGCAGGGAACTCGGCCCGGATCTGCGCCACCAGCCGGTCATAGCCGGGCAGCACGAACGGAGGGAAGACCGTCACGGTGCGCAGCACGCCGGCGACGACCAGGGCCGGGCTGCTTGTGACGCTGAGCGGCTCGGCCCAGACCATGCCGCGGGCGATGTCGCCGAACGCCGGACCCCAGCGGGGCGTGCCGTCGTCGTCGACCAGGATGCTTCCCCCGAACCCTGGAACGACGACGACCAGATGCCGGAGCGCGGCCCTGCCCATCAGGCCGCCGAGTTCCCGCCGACGCCGCCGGTGATCCCGCCGACGATCCGCCGCACCTGCCGGGCCTGCGCTATCAGGCGACCGGCGGAGTCCCACAACGACGTGTCGTCCACGCTCCAGTTCTTCGACGTCGCCGAATTGCGCTGGGAGGCCAGTGCCGGGCCGGTGCCGGGCGCCGAGCCGAGCTCGGCGCAGAGGTGCACCGTCATCTCCACCGTCGGCCCGGCGACCGGTGCGGCCAGCATCGGATAGACCCCGGGCGCCAGATCGCACAGGAGCACCGCCGCGCCCGGCCCGATCTCGACCTCGGGAAGCACGCTGACCCAGGCCAGCATCCACGGGTGAGCCGCCTGGGTCAGCGGGAACGAACCGCCGCACGGCCGGATGTCCAGGTGCGCACCCACCGGCAGGAACCTGCGGTCGAACTCGAAGTTCTGGCACCGATCTGGCGGCAGGCTGGCGGGCGCAGCGGTCGCGAACCACTGGGCGGCCTCGTCCGGTGGCTCGGCCGCGAGCGTGATTGTGGCGGTCAGCACCTCGTTGCCGGCCTGCCCGACGGCGACGTCAACCAGCCGCACGACGCGGCCAGCCCGCCTGGTGACCGCGGTGAACTCGAACCGGCCCTCCTCGGACTGCCGGCCAAAATGCGCGGTCACGGTTTTGACCGCCGCGCCCGGCCACGTGGCGGCAGCGACGTCCGCCGCCAGCCCGGCCACGAGCCCGCCGTGCCTGCCCTGCCAGGAGTTCCAGTCAGCGGGGATGGTCAGCGCGGTGGTGTCGCCGGACTGGCTCCGGTCGGCGAACAAGTCGAGCAGCTGCACTCGGGATCCTCCGTGACATCAAAACGCGCAGGTCAGCCCGCCGTTCTCGATGCTAGCGGATTGACTGCCGATAAGGCGTCAAGGCTATGATTACCGGGGCTATACGGCGATGTACGCCTAATCTGTCGCAGAAATGGCAGGCATGAGCGAAGCACGGGGGCCGCGGCGCGTCGCGGTGGTGGGCAGCGGCGTCGCCGGGCTGACCGCCGCCTACCTGCTGCGCCGCTCGTGCGAGGTCACCCTGTTCGAGGCGGACACGCGGCTTGGCGGGCACGCGCACACGCACCGTCTGACCGGCGCGGATGGCCGCACCTACTCCGCCGACAGCGCCTTCATCGTGCACAACGCCCGCGCCTACCCGCTGCTATGCCGACTGTTCACCGAGCTCGGGATCGCCACCCAGCGGACCGACATGAGCATGTCAGTGAGCTGCGGCGGGTGCGGCCTCGAGTACGCCGGCGGCTGCGGGCCGCGCGGCCTGGTCGCCCGTATTCCCCCGCGCAGCCGCGGCGCGTTCTGGCGCATGCTCGCCGAGATCCTCCGGTTCTACCGGGCCGCCCGCGGCCTCGCGGTCCACGGTCAGGGCGCCCGCCTGGGGGACCCCGCGCCGACGTTCGGTGAATTCCTGTCCGCCGGCAATTACTCGGCGTATTTCCTCCGTCATTTCGCCCGGCCCATCGTCTCGGCCGTCTGGTCGGCGCCGCCGGCGGCGGTGCTTGAGTACCCGGTGGCCTACCTGTGCGCGTTCCTGGCGAATCATGGCTTCCTGTCGGCCCGCAGGTCGTTTGCCTGGCGCACCGTGACCGGCGGCTCGGCTGCCTACGTGGCTCAGGTCGCGGCGAGGCTCCCCGCGGTCCGCGCCGGCACGCCGGTCCGGTGCGTGCGCAGGCTGGCTCGCGGCGTCGAGATCCGCGACCACTCCGACCACCGTGATGAGTTCGATGCCGTCGTCATCGCGACGCATCCGGACCAGGCGCTCGCGCTGCTGGCCGAGCCGACTCCGGCCGAGCGTTCCGCCCTTGGCGCGTTCAGGTACGCACGCAACACGGCGATCCTGCACACTGACACGCGCCTGTTGCCGGAACGGGCCGCGGCCCGCGCATCGTGGAACTACCGGCAGGACCAGTGCGACCCGGCCGGCCCGGCGCACATGAGCTACGACCTGACCCGCTTGCAGCGCCTGGCGTCGCGCGAGCGGTATCTGGTCACCCTCAACCCTGCGGCCGCCATCCGGCCCGACGCCGTGCGGGCGACGATGACCTACGAGCACCCCATGTACACGCCGGCCGTGATCCTCGCCCAGCGGGGGCTGCCCGAGCTCAACGACGGACGGCTCGCGTTCGCCGGCGCCTATCACGGCTGGGGCTTCCACGAGGACGGCTGCCGGTCGGGTGTCGCCGCGGCACTGTCGCTCGGGGGCTCGTGGTGACGCCCGCTACCCCGGCCATATACGCCTGCCGGCTGCACCATGTCCGCGGCGAGCCGTTGCGGCACTCCTTCAGTTACCGCACCTGGCTCTGGCTGATCGACCTCGATCACGGGCCAGAGCTGCCGCGGCTGCTGCGCCCGCTGGCCAGCTTCCCCTCCCGTGACCATCTCGGCCTGGCCACGCTGCCGATCAGGGTGAACGTCGAGCGGTTCGCCGCCGGCCACGGCATCGACCTGGCCGGCGGGCGGGTCCTCATGCTGGCCCATGCCAGGTCTCTCGGCTACGTCTTCAACTCGCTGTCGGTGTACTGGTGCTACGACGCGGATGGAGCCCTCGCCTGCGTGCTGGCCGAGATCCACAACACCTACGGCGAGCGGCACTGCTACCTGCTGCAGCCCGACACCGGCGGGCGCGGCAGCGTCGCGAAGGACATGTACGTCTCGCCGTTCTACGGTGTGCAGGGCTGCTACCGGATGCGGCTGCCCGAGCCCGGCCCGCGGCTCGCTCTTACCGTCTCCCTGCATCCGCCCGGCGGCCGCCCGTTCGTCGCCACGCTGCGCGGCCAGCGCCGGCCAGGCACCGCCGCCGGCCTCCT
>JASIBJ010000340.1 GCA_030045215.1 Streptosporangiaceae bacterium
GTTCAGCACCTGCGCGCGGATCGAGACGTCCAGGGCGCTCACCGGCTCATCGGCCACGATGACCGGCGGGTTGAGCGTCAGCGCCCTGGCCAGGCCGATCCGCTGCCGCTGGCCACCGGAGAACTCGTGCGGGAAGCGCTCGACGGCATTACGGGGCAGCCCGACCTCATCGAGCAGTTCGGCTACGCGATCCTGCCGCTCTCTCCTGCTGCCGATCTGCTGGATGTCCAGCGGCTCGCGGATGATCGCGCCGACGCGCATCCTCGGGTCGAGCGAGGCGTAGGGGTCCTGGAACATCAGCTGCAGGTCCTTGCGGGTCCTGCGCAGTTCCGCGCCCCTCATCCTGGCCACGTCGGTGCCACGCAGCGCCACGGAGCCGGAGTCCGGCTTCTCCAGCTGGACGACCAGGCGGCCGATCGTGGTCTTGCCGCAGCCGGACTCGCCGACCAGGCCGAAGGTCTCACCCTTACTGAGCGTGAACGACACGCCGGAGACGGCCTTGACGCTGCCGACCTGACGCTGCAGGACGCCCGCCGTGATCGGGAACTCCTTGACCAGGTCGGTGACCTTCAGCAGCGGGGCATCGGTCACCGTCTCGCCGATCTTCGCGCCGTGGACCGGCTCGCTCACCTGCAGGTCCGCCGACGCGGGGGCGCCGACCTCTATCACAAGCTGCCCGTCCACCGGGTGCCAGCACGCGAACATGTGATCGACGTTGGTGCCGATCAGCCCAGGCTCCTCGGCGCGGCACTTGTCGGTCACCCGGCTGCAACGGGCCGCGAACCGGCAGCCCGCTGGCGGGTGCGACAGGTCAGGCGGAATGCCGGGGATCGACGCCAGGCGCTGCTTGACGTCCATGGTGAGCCGCGGGATCGAGGCCAGCAGCGCCTGCGTGTAGGGGTGATTCATGTGCTCGAAGAGCTCGCCGGTCTCGGCCGTCTCGACGATCCGGCCCGCGTACATGACGTTGACCCGGTCCGCGTGGCCAGCGATCACGCCCATGTCGTGTGTGATCAACAGGATCGACATGCCGAGCCGATGCTTCAGATCATCGAGCAGCGCGAGGATCTGGGCCTGAATGGTGACGTCCAGCGCCGTGGTCGGCTCGTCGGCGATCAGGAGCTTAGGCTCACAGGCCAGCGCCATGGCGATCATGATCCGCTGGCGGAGGCCGCCAGACAGCTGGTGCGGGTAGTCGCTCAGGCGCTCCTTTGGCTTGGGCAGCCCGACCAGGCCGAGCACCTCCACCGCCCGGTCAAGAGCCTCTTCCTTGCTGGCGCCACGGTGCAGGCGGACCGGCTCGGAGACCTGATAGCCGATGGTCTTCGTCGGGTCGAGCGAGGTGAGCGGATCCTGGAAGATCATTGCCATCTCGTTGCCCCGCAGCTTGCGCAGATGATCCTGCGGGAGCCCGACGAGTTCCTGGCCATCCAGCTTGGCCGAACCCCCGATGATGCTGCCGCCCGGTGGCAGCAGGCCCATGATCGACAGGCCCGTCATCGACTTACCACAGCCTGACTCGCCGACCAGCCCGAGCGTCTCGCCCTGCTCGATGTGCATGCTGACGTTCCCGACCGCCTGCACGACTGACTTGGTCAGCTGGATGTGCGTCGACAGGTCCTCGATCTCCAGGACGTGGGCCACAGGTGGTGCCTCTCAGTAGGTGATCAGTGAGCGGGTGTTACCGGGGGCTACCGGCGGCGCAGGCGGACGTCGAGTGAGTCGCGCAGGGCGTCACCGACGAAGTTGCAGGCCACGATGACCAGCACGATGCAGGCGCCCACCGGGTAGACCAGCCACCAGTAGCCGTCTTGCAGGAAGCCGACGCCGTTGGATAGCTGGTCGCCCCAGTCGGTCTTGGGGTAGGCCAGGCCGAAGCCGAGGAACCCCAGGAACGCCAGGGCGGTGATGGCGTCGGCGACCTGGAAAGTGACGTTGACGATGATCACGCTGAGCGCGTTGGGGATCAGGTGCTTGCGGACCAGGCGGCGCCGGGAGGACCCGGCGGCCCGGGCGGCGGCGACGAAGTCGCGGGTCCGCAGGGTCAGCACCTCGCCGCGGACCAGCCGGGCCGGGACCAGCCAGGAGAACACCGCCAGCACCAGGATCAGCGACAGCTCGGTGGAGCTGTAGCGGGTGGCCAGGATCAGCACCACGAACAGGAACGGCACCGACCACATGACGTCGACGAACCGCATCATGACCGCGTCGACGATCCCGCCGGCCAGGCCGGCGATCGCGCCGAAGATCATGCCGATGCCGGTGGCCAGCAGCGCGGTGAAGATGCCGATCTCCAGCGCGGTCTGCCCGCCCAGCATCAGCCGCCCCAGCTCGTCAAAGCCCTGATTGTCGGTGCCCAGCGGGTGGCCGGCTCCCGGCGAGATGAACGAGGCCACCGGGTTGATCAGCAGCTGGTTGGTGTGATACACCAGCGGCCCGGCCCAGCAGAACAACACGAAGAACACCAGGATGCCCAGGCCGATCACCGCCAGCTTGTTGCTGGCGAACTCCCGCAGTCCCAGCCGCCACCCGGACTGGACGACGAAACCGCCGGCCTCCGGCTGGAGTTCGGGCTCCAGCAGGGGAGCCTCGGCTCTTCCGCTACCTATCACTGCATGCTCCTGAGAAAGATGGGGGCGGTCAGGCCAGCCGGATCCGGGGATCGGCGACGGTCAGCGCGATGTCGGCGATCAGGTTCCCGATCACCGTGAGCAGCGCGCCGATGAGGGTGTAAGCGAGCAGGATCTGGTAGTCCTCGTTGCCCAGCGCCTGGAAGAACATGTAACCCAGGCCCGGGAAGTTGAACAGCGACTCCACAATCACGTTGCCGGCCAGCAGCGTCGGGATCAGCAGCCCGATCAGCGTGATGATCGGCAGGCACGCGTTGCGCAACAGGTGCCGGACCATCACCAGCCGGTCCGGCAGGCCCTTGGCCCGCGCCACCTTGATGTAATCCTGGGCCAGCACGTCCAGCGCCGAGGAGCGCATGTACCGGGAGAACAGCGCCACCACCGCGATCGTCAGCGTCGCCACCGGCAGCACCAGCTGGTTCGGGTGCGACAGCACGTAGCCCATGCCGGTCTGGTTGGTGTTATCCACCGCCGGGAACCACGAGAACGGCTGCCCGAGCGCGAAGATCTGGATCAGCAGCAGCCCGGTCAAAAACAGCGGCATCGCGTACCCGACGAACGCGCTGCCCGCCAGGACGTTGTCGGCCAGGCTATTGCGCTTAACCGCCTGGAAGATCCCCATCGGGATCGCGATCGCCAGCGCGATCACCAGGCTCACGCCCACCAGCAGCGCGCTGCGCGGCGCGAACGCGATCAGCAGCGAGTCCACGGACTGGTTCAGCTTGTACGACTGGCCCAGGTTCCCGTGCAGCAACTGCCACAAGTACGACCCGTACTGCACGAAGAACGGGTTATCAAACCCGTGCGCCTTATTCCACGCCGCCACCGTCGCCTTGTTCGCCTTCGTGCCCAGCACGATGTTGCCCGGCGACCCGCCGATGACATGCAGCATCGCGAACGTCAGCAG
>JASIBJ010000341.1 GCA_030045215.1 Streptosporangiaceae bacterium
GTGCCGAAGGAGCTCGCGCGGAAGATCGACATCTCGAACGCCAGCCACACGAGCGAGATCACGACCACCGGGATCTCCCACCGCCCGAGCGAGAACCCGTGCGTGGCCGGGAGGCGCTTTCTCGCCACCGCGTACAGGATCACGGTGACGAGGTAGATCACGGCCGGCATGACCGTCGCGGCGCTGAAGAGGTTGAAGAGTGCATTCGTCTGGGTTGCGAAGATGGCGAGAACGACTTCGATCAGCACGCCGACTGTCAGCACCGCCACCGCGGGACTGTCGGTCCGGGTGTCTACCCTCCTTAGCGCTTGCCATCCCGGGAACCGCTGGTCGCGCGACATCGCCCAGCAGACGCGCGTCGCCGTGACGAAGATGACGAGCCCGCAGGCGAAAATCGAGTAGAGCACGAAAACCAGGAAGATCTTCCCGACCGCTGTCCCCAGTACCCGGATCACGACGTCGGCAACCGGCGTGGAGGACGCCGCGAGTGCGGTCAGGTTGCCGCTCGCTGCGGTGATCGCGATGAGGAACGCGAAGCCGAGCACCCCCGAGAGGGCGACAGAGGTCCACATGGCCCGCGGCACGACCTTGTCGGGCTGCTGCGTCTCTTCGGCGAGGTTTCCCGCAGCCTCGAACCCGACGATGGTGAAGGCTCCGAGCAGGAAGCCGAGGATCCAGGGGCCGTCCACGGAGCCCGTGCCGAAGTTGAAATAGCCGGCATGCGGGATCGCGCCGTACGACACCACGTGCCCCCAGTGCAGCAGCGTCCTCGCGGCACCGACGATGAGCAGCAAGATGGTCAGCCCTGCCACCCCGATGATCTCGGTCCCGACCGCGCCGTTGTTCACTCGCTGGGTCCACACAGTGGAGAACATGATGAGGAGCCCCTGCACGAGCACGATCAATGCCGTGGCGAGCCAGATGTTGTCCTGGGTTCCGACGTAGCTGAACAAGGCCGGAGCCACCGTGGAGGCGAGCGCGTAGTCGACCGCCACCACGTCGACGATCAGGAAGGCGAAGACGAACCACCCCATGAGCCATCCGATGTAGGGGTTCGCCAGGCGCGACATCCACTGGTACGAGTAGCCCGCAAGCGGGATGCGCGACGACAGCACGCCGAACACCAGCGCGACCATCAGCTGGCCGACGATCACGAGCGGCCATGTCCAGATCCCCAGCGGGCCGGACGAGATTAAGACGGACCCGTAGGTGGTGAATATCCCCGTGGTGATCGAGATGAACGAGAACCCGATGGCGAACGAGGCAAAGCGCCGGAACGTTCGCCGGAACTCTGGCCGGTACCCGAACTGCTCGAGCTCTTCTGCCGCCTCAGTTTCTCCGATGGCCATGGCTCCTCCTTCTCGCTCGATGCGGCCGTTAACTCACTCGCTGTTTGCGCTCTGCTTCGCCTGCGTGCCCGTCGAGCCGGGCCTTGTCGGCTTCGGCCACAAGCACCGTGGCTCCGGCTGCCTCGAGGTCGGCGGCCGACTCCGGGGCCACCCGCCAGTCGGTGATCACCGCGGTCAAGTCGCGGAGCTCGCATACCTTGCACAGCGCGACGCGCCCAACCTTCGAGGCGTCGGCGAGCACGTAGGTCTCCGCGGCGTGTTCGAGGATCGTCTGGCGCACCGCGACCTCGGCGGGGTAATAGTCGGTCAGACCGGCCACCGCGTGAATCCCTCCGGATCCCAGGATCGCCTTGTCGACGTAGAACTCGCCGAAGAAGCGCTCGGCCTGCGGTCCCGAGAGCGCCATGTCGCCGTGCCGCATCTGCCCGCTGCACACCAGCACCTCGATACCGTCGTGCCCGTCGAGCGCGGCGGCGACCGGGAGGGAAGGGGTAAGGATGCGCCCGCGGAAGTCATACGGCAGCTGGCGGGCGACCTCGGCGACGGACGTGCCGACATCGAGGATGACCGTGTTTCCCGGCGACAGCATCGAGACGACGAGCGCGGCCATCGCCCTCTTGGCGGCCAGCTCCCTGTGCCGCCGCTCGCCTGCCGGGGGCTCGAACGAGCGGACCGGCACCCCTCGGGCTCCGCCGTACACCCGCTCCAGAATCCCCTTGTGCTCGAGCACCATGAGGTCGCGCCGCACCGTCTCGATGGAGACCCCGAACTGGTCGGCGAGCTCACCCGCCCGCACCAGCGGCTGACGGCGCACCGCGGCCGCGATCGCCAGCCGCCGTTCCTCGGGAATCCTCGTTGCCACCCACGCTCCCTGTGGAGTATCGAGGAAATCTGTGGAGTTGAGTCGAACTCTTACCCACAAGATGATGCATGTCAAGGGTCGCCTAGCCGAGCCCGCTCGGCCGCGCCACCGCTGCCAACCTTCGCGGCCTGAGAGCAGCGCGCCAGCGAACCGATGATGCCGCTGCGCGTGTTCGGCAGCCGCGCATGTGCGTTCGGCAACGTCACGACCCGCCTCATGATGGGCGCGATCTGCGCCGCCGGGTTCCTAGTCACCGAGGTGTTCCAGCTGGCCCCGCGGCCACTCACCGGTCTCGGCCGGCGTACGCCCGGTGCCCTTCTTCGCCACGCCGATGGCCATCTCACCGATCGCCGGCGCTGCCTCCGACCGCATCGGCCGCGGCCGGTCATGGCGACCGGGCTCTTCATGCTGACCGCGGGGCTTGCCTGGGCCGCCGTCAGAGGCTCTGTGGTCGCGAGCTGGGTCGAGCTGGACATCGCCCTGCTAGTCGCAGGGGTCGGCATCTCGATGGCGCGCTGCCGACGGTGCCCAACCGCCGTGCTTGAACGCCGTCGCACCACGCGAGCTGGGCAAAGCATCAGCAATCAACGACATGATGCAGCGCCTCGGGCTCGCCGTCGCGATCGCCGTCGCCGCTGCCGTGTCCGCCGCCTACAGGCACCCCGGCGTGTCCGCGCGCGGCACCGGCGGCTTCAAGTCTCCGCTCGCCGCCTGCGCCGGCCTCGCGTGCTGGCCGCCCTCAGCGCCCCGGCGATCACATCGCCGAAGACACAGCACGCCCGCGCCCTTGCCGAGGGCGGGTTACTGGCCCGGCCTCAACCCGCCACGGCCGTGGCAGACGGGCTGTGACCGCGGCTTCCGCACCTACCCGGCCACGGCCCCGCTACGGCCCAGACGCAACCAGAAGGCAGGGATCACCGCCCTCTGTACGGCCGCAGCGCATACCTGCCAGACAAGGACGCGTGGATCTTGGACCTGACGCGGCCCCGGTGACCCGCACGGCGCGGCTCACGGTCATTCCGCGGGCGGTAGCTGGCCCCATACGGCGATGTGGACGAATCCGCACGCCAGGAAGTCCTCCTCGCCTGGCCGGTCGACGAGTGCCGTCGCCTCCGCGAGGCTGAGGGCCCCAGTTTGCACCTTCGGAACGACTTGAGCGGCCTGACTGAGCTGGTAGAACTCAGCTAGATCAGTGCCGGCTTGGATGATGTCGATCTCGGCGTCGGCACCCACGTTGATGAGGCCGAGCTGGTGAACCTGGCGGAGCAGAGATCGGCCCTGGGACAGGGCCGTGCTCGGGAACGCGACTTGGTGGGTCTGGGGGGCGGTGGCCCACACCGAGTCGGCGTCGCCGATCCACATGCCGAAGTCCGGCTCCTCGAGCACCAGCCACCCGCCGGAAGCCAGCCAGGTGACTATTCGTCGCAGCAAATCCACGCTGGGGGAGATGTGCATCAGCACAGCCCGCGTGTGGATGAGATCGAAAGAGCCAGGGGGAAACGTGTCGGTGCGGACGTCGTGCCGGAGGACCTCGACGTTCGGGGCGTCTATCTCGGTCAGGAACCCCAGCTGCAGGTCGGTGGCGATCACGCGCCCGGTCGGGCCGACCACGCCAGCCAGCCAGCGGGTGATCGACCCTCGCCCCCCGCCGATCTCCAGACACCTAGCGCCTTCGCCGAGTCCGAGACGCTGAATACGCCGCTTCGTCAGCGGGTCGAGATGTTCCTCTAACAGCTGAAGGCGGCGCGACTCGTCCGCGGCGGAATGCGGGAACGCATAGTCTGGTGCCTCACTCACAGCCCACAATCGTAGCTGCGGTACCGCTCCCCGCCGCGCGCACCAGAACGTCGCCCCAGGCTGCTCACCAAGCGATGCGCACAGCATGCTGTCGAGCGGCATAACCCGCCGGGGCCATCGCTGATCCAGCAGCCAAGGATCTTGCCTGGGAACGACGGCTGCCGCAAACTGGTGCCTCCGCCTGCGTGCCGATCCGTCCGGCTCTCCCGGGTCCGGTGAGACCAGCGCAGCGGGGATCTGGCGAGGCAGAGGAGCGGCAATGACAGGGCCCAGCGCAGATTCTCCCCAGTGGCTGATGGTGGACGAGGGCTGGGGCCGCAAGGCGGTGGACTTCGCGACCCTCAGCGAGCCGGGCAACTGCCGGGAATACGTCGCGATGCACCACCGGCTCGGCGTCGGGACCGGGGACCGGCTGCTCGACATGGCGTGCGGGTCGGGGCTCGCGATCGAGTTGGCTGGCCTGCGCGGCGCTCGCTGCTGCGGCATCGATGCCTCGGCCAGGCTGGTTGCGGTGGCCCGGGACCGTAACCCCGAGTGCGACATCAGGGTCGGCGATATGCGTGCCCTGCCCTGGGATCCGGCATCGTTTGACATCGTTACTAGCTTCCGGGGGATCTGGGGTACCACACCCGATGCGGTTGGCGAGATACACCGGGTCCTTCGGCCAGGCGGACGCGTCGGGATAACGGTGTGGGGTCACCTGAAGGTTTCACCCGGAGCCTGGGCGCTGGCACCGTTCCGCCTTGCTGCGGCGGAGAAGGTGGACAACCAGGCTGTGATGGTGTCGCTGGGTCGGCCTGGTGCGGGCGAGCAACTCCTCAAGTCATACGGATTCCTCGATG
>JASIBJ010000342.1 GCA_030045215.1 Streptosporangiaceae bacterium
GGCTGTTCCCGCTCCTGGCTGCGCCGAGGCTGAACGCGCCGACAACAACCGCCGCGGCGGCGACGCCGACGGCGGCCGCGCGGTAGGTGGGTGATGTGCTGATGGCCATGGCCGGACTCCTGCTCCGCGGGGGTGCTTATTCCCCCATCGGACGCTGCCGGCGGTCCAGCCGGTTCCGCTGGTCGCGTGCTAAGCGATCGCCGGGAGGCACCGGCGACGGCGCGCGAGGTCAGAACTCGACCCAGGTACCTCCGCCGGTCGCTGCGACCTTGTCGTAGACGCACCGGGCCGCGGCCAGGTCCTCAATCGCCAGGCCCAGGGACTCGAAGATAGTGATCTCGCCGGCCGCCTGCCGGCCGGGTGCGTCGCCGGTCAGGATCTCGCCGAGCTCGGCCCGGATCCGGGCCGGGCTCACCGCACCCTCGGCCGCGGCCAGCACGTAGTCGCCCGACTCGTTCACCAGCGAGTCGCGGCGGTCGGCAAAGAGCACTCCCGCGGCCATCGTCGCGGTGTCCAGCTCACGGTCGGTCGGCAGGCAAGCCCCGACCGCGTTAATGTGCGTGCCCGGCGCGAGCCAGCCTGACTCCAGGACGGGGGTGGCCGAGCTGGTGGCCGTCACCACGATCCCGGCCCCGGCGACCGCTTCCTGCGCCGACGCGCAGGCGACGACCGGGGCGGCTACCTGGTCGGCCAGGCTGGCGGCGAGCTGACGAGCTCGTTCGAGGGTGCGGCCGGCCAGCCGGATCTCGCGCAGGTCCCTGGCCTCCTGCAGGGCCAGCACGTGAGAACGCGCTTGCACGCCAGTGCCGATGACGGCCAGCACGTCGGCCTCGGGCCTGGCTAGCAGCTCGGTAGCGACTATCGAGACGGCGGCGGTCCGTATCTCGGTGACCGCCGAGGCGTTCAGCAGCGCGAGCGGCTCGCCGGTGGCACCGCTGGACAGCAGGACCAGGCCCTGGTGGGTGTCCAGGCCGGCCGCCGGGTTGGCCGGGGTGATGCAGATCGCCTTGAGCCCGTATGCCGCCGCCCTGCCATCCCCGTCGGCGCCTTCCAGATACGACGGCATGAGCGCGACCAGTCCGGCCGCCCGTTCTGGCCGGATCACGGTGCGCAGCGGCATCTGCGCCCGGCCGGTCTGCAGGGAGGTCAGGGCCTCGCGCATCGCGTCTGCGCACTCGCGGTAGCCGAGCAGGCCGTGCACGTCCCGGCCGGAGAGAACCAGCAGCTTGGTCACGCAGGCTCCGCCGGCGCGGACGCCGCGGGCCCGGCCGGCCCGGCGGGCGCGGCGGGATTCCCGCCGACCGCGGCGAGGATCTGGTTGACGCAGGCCTGGATCTGCTGCTGACGCCCAGGCATGTCCTTGCTGGCGAAGTTGTTGAGGATCGCCAGCACCCTGTCCTGGCCCTCCAGGATGTCAAGCTGCTGCTTGCCCATCTCGTGCAGCGCGATTAGCGTCTCGTGGTCGGCGATCGCTCGCTTGTCGCTGGCGGCCTGCGCCCGGTTCGC
This sequence comes from Streptosporangiaceae bacterium, assembly GCA_030045215.1. Next base: position 1,507 of record JASIBJ010000342.1, read on the forward strand.
GCTGACCTGCAGCGAGATCATGATGGAGAGCTGCGGCAGGTTCAGGATCGTGAGCAGCAGCGGCCACGGAATCTTGTCGAAGCCCAGTGTCTCACCGAGGATCATCCAGGCCACAATGCCGAACGTGATGAACAGGAACACGTACATCGACCCGCAGAACCGGTTGACCCAGTCGGCCACCTTGTCGAGGAAGCTCGTGCCACGGACATGGTCGGACAGCACCAGCTTGGGATGGAACGCGGCCGGGTTGGCCTTGATCTCCGCGGCCCGGTCGTGCACGTGCAGGAATTCCTTGCAGATGTCCCTGATCGCCGCCGCGTCCGTGCGCGGGCGGCGATAGTGCTGGCCGTTGACGTGAGTGCCGACGGCCGGCGCCGGCTGGGCCTGGATGTCCGCGGTCATGAATGCCTCCGTATTGCAGCCCGCCAGGTGGGGGGCGGTTCAGCACAACCTAGTGCCTTGGCCGGACCGTTATGCCCCGCTCGCTGCCAGGATGGAGCCATGAGGATATCGATCATCGTCAACGGGGCGAGGCACGAGTGGGACGGGCCAGGCGACGTCAGCCTGCTTGAATTGCTCCGTGACGAACTGGGGGTGACCGGGCCGAAGCTCGGCTGCGGCGAGGGCGCGTGCGGTGCCTGCACGGTGCTGATCGGCAGCCGTCCGGCGGAGGCCTGCCAGCTGACGGTGGCGGACGCGGCTGGCCAGCGGATCACGACGGTCGAGGGCCTGGCCGAGGACGGGATCCTGCACCCGGTGCAGCAGGCCTGGCTGGAAACCGGCGCCATGCAGTGCGGGTTCTGCACGCCGGGCTGGCTGACCGCGACCGCGGGGCTGCTCGCACGGGTTCCGCATCCAGATGATGCCAGGATCGCGGCCGAACTGGCCGGGCACGTCTGCCGGTGCTGCTCGTATCAGCGGATCCGGGCCGCCGTGCACCGGGCGGCCGAGCTCATGGAGGCCCCGGGACTGCTTGAGCCGGTCCCGGCCGCGGCGCCGCCGCCGGCCGACGCCGGCGCGATCGAGCCGAAGGTTCCGTGGGACCTGACCGGACGCCAGCCGGACTCGTTCGCCGCGGCGATGCCAGAGGGCCTGATGACCGTCGTGGCCGGCGACGGGGACGCTACCGGCTGGGGTGCGCCCGATGAAGCCTGGGTGCACGTGGCCGGGGACGGCACCGTGACGGCGTTCACCGGCAAGGTCGAGGCCGGCCAGGGCACGCGCACGGCACTCGGGCTGCTGGTCGCCGAGGAACTGGCGCTGCCGGCCGGGTCGGTGGCGGTGACCATGGCCCGCACCGACATCTCGCCGTTCGACCTGGGCACGTTCGGCAGCCGGTCCATGCCGCACGCGGCGCCGCCGCTGCGCGCCGCCGCGGCCGCCTCGTTCCGGCTGCTGCGGGCGACGGCCGCGGCCAGGTTCGGGTTGCCACCGGAAT
>JASIBJ010000343.1 GCA_030045215.1 Streptosporangiaceae bacterium
CACCTGGTACTGGAAGCCGAAGCTCGAGCGCAACGTCGAGCGCGACCGTGCCGCCGATGCCGCGCTGACGGCTGCTGGGTGGGGCGTCGTGCGGGTTTGGGAACACGAGTCGCTTCAGGCTGCCGTCGCCGCCGTCGTTTCGGCCCTGGCCATCTCGCCTGAGCCGCGGCGGCCTCGTCAGCGGGTGGTGGCTGAGCCGAGGGCTCGTCCCGGTGTGGTGCCTCAGCAGCGCCGGCGGAGGGCCGCGGCCGAGGAGGCTCGGCGGCCTGGCGTCGCTGACGAGGCAGGCCGCCGCGCCGCAGCCCGGCAGAATGGCTGACTTAGGTCCGCCAGGGCTGGCACACTCAGGATCACATTCGCTGCGCTGCGGGACTTTACATTGCGCGTATATCTGCCTTCGACCCTCCCGGGATTAGCCGAGCTGCAGCACACGGGCGAAATCAGCCCGGCGCCGGTGCGTGGCTATGCCGTCACGCCCGCGCTTCGGGAGTGGTACTCCAGCGGCGACATGGAGGAACTGGAGTACGTCGCGATGATGTATGCCGCGCGCAGATCGCTCCGCCTGCTTGCGGGCGATCCGGCGGCGGCCACACGTCGGGTCGTACTCGCCGCCGATCTGCCCGACGGCCCTTCAGGCACGGTTGTGGCCACCGGCAGCGGCGGGTTCGACGAGCCGGCTCTGGTGTACATCAATCGGTCCGTGCAGTTGCGGGACATGGTGTCGGTTCATATCGATGATCCGGCCGCGGCGAGCGAGATCGGGGCCGCCGCAGCGGCGCTTCCTGCGGCCGACGCCGGGGATGAGGATGCCAAATTCGTGGTCGACGGCGCCGAAGGCTACGAGTTGCAGTGGTACGCCACTCAGGAGATCGCGGATCTGCTGGCTTGAACTGGGCTTTTGTGGGCCTCCAGGACCCGTTGCCCCGGATTCGGCCGGAGGGCGCTGGTCATGGCACGATAAGAATCCGCCGTCGACGTCGGGTACAGCTGGGAGCGTTGCAACATGGATTCAGTGACTAATGTCCCGTTTCCGGCTAACGAGCCGATCAGGGGATACGCTCCCGGCAGCGCCGAGCGCGCCGCGCTGGAGGAAAAGATCAAGGATCTGGCTGGTGAGCGGGCCGAACTCACGATCACGGTCGGCGGCCAGCGGCGCATGGCCGGTGGTACCCCGGTCGAGGTGGTTCAGCCCCACAACCGCCGGCACGTGCTCGGCCAGCTGAACGAAGCCACCGATGCCGACGTTGCCGCCGCAATAGATGCCGCCGCTGCGGCCGCGCCCGGCTGGCGGGCGCTGTCTTTCGATGACCGGGCGGCGATATTCCTCAAGGCGGCCGACCTGCTAGCCGGGCCGTGGCGGCAGACCCTGAATGCCGCGACGGTCCTCGGCCAGTCAAAGTCCGCCTATCAGGCGGAAATCGACTCGGCCTGCGAGCTGATCGACTTCCTCCGGTTCAACGTCTATTACGCCCGGCGGTTGCTTTCTGAGCAGCCGTTCTCGTCGCCTGGTGTCTGGAACCAGATGGAGTACCGGCCGCTCGAGGGCTTCGTGGTGGCCATCACCCCGTTCAACTTCACCGCGATCGCCGGCAACCTGCCCACCGCGGTCGCTCTCATGGGCAACGTCGTGGTCTGGAAGCCGTCGCCCACCCAGCAACTCGCCGCGCACTACCTCATGCGGCTGTTCGAGGCGGCCGGGCTACCGCCAGGCGTGATCAACATGGTGACTGGCTACGGCCAGGCCGTGTCGAACGTCGCCCTAACCCACCAGGACCTGGCCGGCATCCACTTCACCGGCTCGACCGCTACGTTCCAGCACCTGTGGCGCACCGTCGGGCAGAACATCGCCTCCTACCGCGGCTACCCGCGGCTGGTGGGCGAGACCGGCGGCAAGGACTTCGTCATCGCGCACCCATCGGCCGATCCGGACGTGCTCTCCACCGTCCTGGTCAGGGGGGCGTTCGAGTACCAGGGCCAGAAGTGCTCGGCGGCGTCCCGCAGCTACATCCCGCGCAGCGTCTGGGACCGGCTACGTGACCAGTTCGTCGGCACAGTTGAGTCCCTGACCATGGGCGACGTCGCCGCGGATCTGTCGACGTTCATGGGCGCGGTCATCGACGACCGGGCCTACCGCAAGCAGGTGGACGCGCTGGACCGGGCCAGAAGCAGGCCCGCCGTCAGCATCCTGACCGGCGGAAACGCCTCCGACGCGGAGGGTTACTTCGTGCAGCCCACGGTGCTGGTGTCGTCCGACCCGACCGATGAGGTATTCACCACCGAGTACTTCGGGCCGATCCTCGGCGTGTACGTGTACGAGGACTCCGACTACGAGGCGGTGCTCGCTCAGGCGGCCGGCATTGCCCCCTACGCGCTGACCGGATCGATCATCGCGCAGGACCGCGCGGCGATCGCCCACGCTTCGGACGTGCTGCGGTTCTCGGCGGGCAACTTCTATATCAACGACAAGCCCACGGGCGCCGTGGTGGGCCAGCAGCCATTCGGGGGCGCGCGCGCGAGCGGCACCAACGACAAGGCCGGCTCGATCTTCAACCTGATCCGCTGGGTGAACGCCCGCACGATCAAGGAGACGTTCGTGCCGCCGGTCGACCACCGCTACCCGCACATGGGCTAGTCGGCCGCCCGGGCGTGCAGGCGGGCTAGTCGGCCGCCTGGGCGTGCAGGTGGGCTACCCCCCGCAGCGTGCCCGATTTGCGATGTTCGCGCGGTCGCGCGCCCACCTTTCACCGACTCTGCTCGGACGAACCGGGATGTATCGTTACACAATTTGTACCGAGTCGGTGAAAGGTGGTTTATCTACGTCGGGTTCGGCGAGCTGACGCGTGAATCTTCGGCCAAATTGGGCTAGTTGTCCGGTGTGGCGGGTACTCTCGCTGGGAGCGCTGGTTTACCCCGCGGCCAGCGGGCGCATGGGACGTACTTCGCGCGGCTGCACGCCCGTGTGCTAATGCCTGCCCGCGCCGGAGGTGTGCCCATGGCAGCCATCGACCGCCTAGTCCTCTGGAACATCGACCTGACCCTGGTGGACGTCGGCCGGGTCTCTCGCGATGCTTACGCCGACGCCTTCCGTCGGGTGACCGGCCGCCCCCTGGTGAGCCTGCCCCAGCTGGCCGGGCGGAGCGACTCCGAGATCTTCTTCGAGTCGCTCGCCCTCAATGACGTCCGGGTCGGCGAGAACGAGACCGCCGATGCCGAACTGCTAGCCCGGTACTGCTGGGAGCTGGAAGCCGCCTTCCACGGCCGCCAGGACCAGATGCGCCAGGCCGGAAGGCTGCTGCCCGGAGCTCGGGCCGCCGTCACTGCGGCGGCCGCGCTCCCAGGGGTGGTCCAGTCCGTGCTGACCGGCTCGATCCGGCCGAATGCCGCCGCCAAGCTGAGCAACTTCGGCCTGGACCGGTTCTTCGACCTGGAGATCGGCGGCTATGGATCGGACGCCTACCCGCGCGGTTCGTTGCTGATGATGTCCAGGAGCCGGGCGGCCAAGAAGTACGGTGCCGAATTCGGCCCGGATGCCACGGTCTACATCGCGGACGCCTGCCGGGACGTGGAAGCGGCCGATATTGGCGGAGCGCGCTGCATCGCGGTCGCCACCGGCCGCGACACCACCGCCGAACTGCGGGAGGCCCGCGCCGACGTGGTCCTCACCGACCTGTCCGACACCGAGCAGGTGATCTCGACGATCGACCGGCTAACCAGGGTGCCAGCCGGCCGGTAATCGAGAGGGAGAGCAGAATCGAGCCGGGTGCGGACCGTCGGCCACGGCTGACTGGTAGCTCAGCGCAACGGCAGCCGCGTCCAGTTCCGCACGTCCGGCCCGAGCAGCCGCAGGTGGCTGAAGATCGCCAGCACACTGCTCACCTCGGGACCGCCCGGCAGTGGCGTGTCGTCGGTCCCTGGCGCGTTGAGGTCCAGCTCGATCAGTACCTGCAGGCCGTTCACGTCCGGGATGCAGAGCTCCTGCCAGTGCTTATAGGACTGATCGATCCTGCGCAGCATGGCCTGGGCCCCGTCGACGGTGATGTACTGCGACTGGCCGTCGACGAAGTTGCAGTTCAGCGGCGTCTGGCCGGCGTCAGGCCAGACCGAGATGCTCAGCGCGGTGTTGTCGACGGCAGGCCCGGCCTGCCAGCCACTCCCGGTCACCCGGCCGTCCAGCCGGGACAGGCTGGTTGGGTATCCCGCGCCCCAGCTGGCCGGCAAGCCCCAGAGCGCGAAGCCGTACAGCGGGCGGACCAGCGCCGGGTCGAACCTGAGCCGACTGGCGACCCTCCGCAGCAACTGGTAGCTGGCCTCGGACTGGCTCCAGGCCGACCGGGACTGGTGACCGGGCAGCGGCGGGTCCGGCGGATAGTTGAGCCAGCTGTGGACATCCGTCGGCGCGTTGGCGTAGCTGAGCGACGGGCTGAAGGATGGCGTCAGCTCGGCCCAGGCGTCCCGGCCGTACTCCCAAAACAGGTCGCCTTCCGGGCTGCGATAGGCCGGGCCACCGTTGATTGGCGCGACCTCCTGCATGATCGGCCCGCCGCAGGTCAGCCCATGCGGATAGGTCCATTCCTGAGATGGTGGCGGCGAGGGCAGTGGGTGGTCCTCGTGCCGCCGGGCGGCGCGCAGCCAGGCCCAGCTCGGGACCCGATCAGGTCCGGTCAGGGTGCACTGGCCCGCCGCATTCACCTGCAGCATCAGAGTCCGGCCGTCGGACAGTGGCGCGCTGGCCTGCAGGCTGACCGAGATGCCGGTGGGCTGGCTGGTCCCGATCTGGGCAAGCCCGCTGGCCGTGAACCCAGGCGGCAGCCATCCGAACGACACGAATGGTTGCGACGCGCTGAACTCGCGGGGCACTGTCATCAGCGGCCGAGCGTGGTGCGCCGGATGCCCTGGGCTCGGGCGCGTGCCGGAGCGGTGCCCGAGTCCGGCGGCCAGCGACAGCGCGGCTATCAACGCGACCGCCGCCGCCGCGGCGATCGGGGCCACCCAGGACCGGCGTCGTCGCTCGGAACGATAGTGCCGACGGTCATGCCGACGGCCGTTTCGGCGGGCTAGCGCGATGTCGACGGTGCACGGCGGGGCCTCGTCGGCCGCTATTTCATGCAGCATTTCGCGCACTGCGGTCTCATCCATGCTGGTCACCTCGCAGCCGGGGATGAGGAGGGCCCACTGTGGCGTGGGAAGGCGGTGGGCGCCTCGCGGTTAAGGACGGACGGGGACCAGTCACGGCCGGGAATGGCGGCGGGCGGCTGCGGGCCGGAGCGGGAGGCGGGTCGGCTGCCGGGCGGTGGAGTCGGGCCCAGCCGGCTCCGCAGCGCGTCGAGGGCCTTGGCCGTCTGGCTCTTGACCGTGCCAGGGGAGCAGTTAAGCAGCTGCGCGGTCTGCTCGACGTTCAGGTCGCAGTAGTAGCGGAGCACGATCGTGGCTCGCTGCCGGGGTGGCAGGCTCGCCAAGGCGGCTCGCAGGTCCAGCGTCGCGTCGCTGTCGTGAGCCGGTCCGGCCGTGTCCGGGATCGGCGCTCCCACCAGTACCCGTCGCCCCCAGCCCGACCGTTGCTCGCCGAGGAACTCGCGTACCAGGATCGTGCGGGCGTACGCGTCGGGATGCTCCATCTTCCGAGCCCGGTCCCAACGGACGTAGAGCCGGGTGATCGCCGTCTGAACCAGATCGTCGGCCCGCGGCCAGTCCTGGCACAGCAAGTAGGCCACCCGGCGGAGTGGGCCGAGCCGCGCTGTCACAAAGCGGGTGAACTCGTCATCGAGGCGCCCGGTCACTGGGGCCCGCCCAATCTGCGTGGCATAGTCACACTGGGTGAATGGAGGCGGAGGCTGATTCGGTTGCCTAGGCCGCCAAGCGGCCCAGGACGGGTCTAGGCTGCCAGCCATCGCATACTGGTATATAAGAGTCGGGTCAACGATGGCCGATGTACAGAAGGGTTGGGGGGCGTAGGCGTGGGCGACGACCGGACGCCGGCGGTCGGGCGCGACTACGGTGCCACCCTCTGGACCCCGTCGGCCGCGGTCACGGAGCGTGCGGAGATCACCCGGTTCACTCACTGGCTGAACGACCGCGGACACGTTACCGGCGACACGTATCACGATCTCTGGCAGTGGTCGGTCGACCAGCCCGGCGACTTCTGGGGCCGCCTCTGGGAGTTCTTCGACGTTCTCGGGGAGCGCGGGCCGGGCCCGGTGCTCACCGGTCAGATGCCCGCCGCGCGCTGGTTCGAGGGCAGCACGCTCAGTTACGCCAGGAACGCGCTGCGCCGGGCGCAATCGGATCCGGACCGGATTGCCGTGCGCTACAGCGCCGAGACCGGCCGGTCCGGGCAGCTCACCTACAGAGAGCTGAGCCGGGAGGTCGCCAGGGTCAGGGCCGGGTTGCAGTCGCTCGGCGTCGGGATCGGCGACCGGGTCGCAGCCTACCTGCCGAACTCGCCCGAGGCGCTGATCGCGCTGCTCGCCACCGCGAGCCTGGGCGCGATCTGGACCTCGTGCTCGCCCGACTTCGGCGCGCATAGCGTCATCGACCGGTTCGCCCAGATCTCACCCAAGGTGCTGCTGGCCGTCGACGGCTACGTCTACGGCGGAAAGCGGTTCGATCGGCGGCCCGAGGTCGGCGCGATCGCGGCGGAGCTGCCGAGCCTGCAGGCCGTGATCATGGTGGATTACCTAGGGAACGAAGCCGGGCTCTCCGACTCACGCACGCCCGTGCTGGAGTGGCCGGAGCTGGGCCAACCGCAGTCCGGCGCCGGACACGATCAGCAGGCAGAACTTGAGTTCGCGGAAGTACCAGGCTCCCATCCGTTGTGGGTTTTGTATTCATCGGGCACGACCGGGCTGCCCAAGCCGATAGTGCACAGCCACGGCGGGATCGTTCTTGAGCACCTGAAGGCGCTGAGCCTGCACCAGGACCTGACCGATGCCGACACGTTCTTCTGGTACACCACGACCGGCTGGATGATGTGGAACTACCTGGTCGGCGGCCTTCTGGTCGGCGCGACCGTGGTGATGTACGACGGCAGCGCGGTTCATCCGGACACCGGCGCTTTGTGGCGGCTGGTGGCAGACGCGGGCGTGACCTACGCCGGGACCGGGGCGCCCTATCTGCTCGCGTGCATGAAGGCGGGCATGCGGCCGGCCGCCGAGCACGACCTGTCGCGGCTGCGCGGGATCGGGTCGACCGGATCGCCGTTGCCACCCGAGGGCTTCACCTGGGTCTATGAGGCGGTAGCGACGGCGGGGCAGGACCTGATCCTCGGCTCGTTCTCGGGCGGCACTGACCTGTGCACCGGATTTGTCGGGCCGTGCCCGCTGCTGCCAGTCCGGGCCGGGATCATCTCGGGAGCCTGCCTCGGCGCGAAAGTCGAGGCGTTCGACCCGGCGGGCCGGGCGGTCATCGGCGAAGTCGGCGAACTGGTGCTGACCGCGCCGATGCCGTCCATGCCGGTCGGCTTCTGGAATGACCCGGACGGGACGCGCCTGCGGGCCAGCTACTTTGAGGACTACCCAGGCGTCTGGCGGCACGGCGATTGGATCATGATCTTGCCCGACGGTGGCTGCGTCATCTACGGCCGGTCTGATGCCACCCTGAACCGCGGTGGCGTCCGGATGGGGACGAGCGAGTTCTACCGCGTCGTCGAGCGGTTGCCAGAGATTGCTGACAGCCTGGTCGTGGACACTGGCCAACTCGGCCAGGAAGGCAGGCTGATCCTGTACGTGGTGCCGGCCGAAGGACACGCTGTGGACAACGACCTGATCGCGAGGATCAAGTCGCTGCTGCGGTCTGAGCTGTCGCCACGGCACATCCCCGACGAGATCCACCAGGTCCCCGGCATCCCGCGAACGTTGTCAGGCAAGAAGCTCGAGGTGCCGGTGCGCAAGATCCTGCTGGGCATGCCGGTGGCCGACGCGGCCGACCCGGACGCGCTGGCCAATCCCGAGGTGCTCGCATCGTTCGCGCCGGCGGGAGAGACCTGATGAGCGTGGATGGCGGCGGGCCGACCGACCGGAGCTTCGGCGAGGAAGGCGGCCTGCTCACCTACGGCACGTACCTGAGGGTGCCGCAACTGCTGGATCAGCAGCGGCCCCAGGTCGTGCCCCCGGTCCACGAAGAGCTGTTGTTCATCACCGTTCACCAGGCCTATGAGCTGTGGTTCAAGCAGCTGCTGCACGAGCTCACGGCAGTCAGGGACGCGATGCTGGCGCCGGCCGACGCCGAGCCGCAGACCTGGCGGGCAAGGCAGCTGCTGCACCGCGCGCACGTGATCGAGCGGCTGCTCGTGAGCCAGATCGACGTGCTGGAAACCATGACGCCGCAGGACTTCCTGGAGTTCCGGTCGACGCTCGCGCCCGCCAGCGGCTTCCAGTCCGTCCAGTTCCGTGAGCTTGAGTTCTTGTCCGGTGCGAAGGACCCTGACTTCGTGCGCAGGTTCCGGTCGCTGACAGACGTCGAGCGCGAACGGCTGGCCACGCGGCTGGCCGAGCCCTCGCTCTGGGACGCGTACGTAGACCTGCTCGCTTCGCGCGGCCTGCCGGTGGCCGACGACAAGCAGATCCTGGCCGCACTGGTCAGCATCGCCAGGGACCGGCCGCATCACGATGACCTGTGGCAGCTGGCCGAGGACCTGCTGACCCATGACGAGCTGGCCGGGCTGTGGCGGGCCCGGCACGTCCAGATGGTGGAACGCCAGATTGGCACCAAGTCGGGCACTGGTGGCTCGACCGGCGCGCCGTACTTGCATCGGCGCGTGCCCATGCGGTACTACCCGCTGCTCTGGGAGCTTCGGGACTCGCTGTAGTAGGCAACGCGGTAGCGGCGACGAGGTCGCCGTAAGGAAGTGGGTCGAGATGTCGGAAATCACGTCCGACGCGAAACTGGAACTGCTCAACGAGGCCACACCGCTGGCCGGCCCCATCCCCGGCGTCGGTGACGTGGCTGCTTTCCTGCGGGCCTACTACCGTCATGTTGCCCCGGATGAGCTGGCCGCGGCCGGGCCAGAGCGGATGGCGGCCGTCGCCTCGGCCCACGCCGAATTCGCTGCGACCAGACCGCAGGGGCGAGCGCTCGTCGAGATTCGCGAGGGCGGCCTGGCAGCGCTCGACGCGAGCTCGAACGTCGTCGACATCGTGACCGACGACATGCCGTTCCTCGTTGACTCGATCACCATGGAGCTGACCAGGCACGGCGTCGCCTCGCGGCTGGTCGTGCACCCGCAACTGCTGGTCCGCCGAGACGTGACCGGCGTGTTGCGGGAGATCGTCGGCGCAGTGGATGGCGGTCCGTCCAGCCACGAGCAGCTGGCCGAATCGTGGACCCACATCGAGGTCGGGGCGCTGGTCGGGGGCGAGGCCGAGAAGATCACGGCGGACCTGCAGCGGGTGCTCGGCGATGTCCGGGTGGCAGTCGAGGACTACACCAGGATGCGCAGCAAGGC
>JASIBJ010000036.1 GCA_030045215.1 Streptosporangiaceae bacterium
GGCCGGCGGACGCCGTGACCAGGATCCCGGCCGCGCCGCCCGTCGCCGCGAGCCCGGCCCAGCCAATCCGGCGCGGCGTTCCGGTGCGCAGCCGCGCCCAGAGCCGGCCGAGGGCGCCGTGCCGTACCGGCTCCTCGACAAAGTGCCAGGACAGCGCGGCCAGGCCGATGCTGGCGGCGGTTTGCCACGCGGCCCGCAGCAGGTTCTCGGTGCTGTTCGCGGGCGTGGTCAGCACGATCACCGGGTAGTGCCACAGGTAAATGCCGTAGGAGCGGACGCCGAGCCAGCGCAGCGGCCGCCAGCTTAGCGCTGCCCCGACCACCGATCCGGGGCACGCGGTGGCGGCGACGACCGCGGCGGTAGCCACCGAGAGCAGCACCAGGCCGCCCCGGTACAGGAAGGGCGAGTACTGGCCCACTCGCCAGATCATGAACGCGATGACGGCCAGCCCGGCGACGGCCGGGATATCGAGCGCGATCCGGGTTTTCCTGCTGGCCTTGGCCGCCCGGCTGCTCGGCCAGACCATGGCCAGTGCGGCCCCGATCAGCAGGCCGGAGGCCCTGGTATCGGTGCCCTCGTAGACACGGGTCGGGTCGAAGCCGGGCTGGTAGAGCATGAGCATGACCACCGCGGACGCCGCCGCCAGGCCGAGCGTGGGCAGGGACAGCCACTTCACGGCCGACGGGCGATGGCGGATCAGAACCAGGCCAGCCAGCAGGACCCACGGCCAGAGCAGGTAGAACTGTTCCTCGACCGCCAGCGACCAGAGATGATCAAGCGGCTGCGGCGCCGCGAACCGTGAGAAGTAAGACGAGTGGGTCGCGATCAGGTACCAGTTGCTGGAATAGGTGGCCGCGGCTGCGACGGCGCCGCGGAGGTTGGCGAGGCGGGCCCGGTCAAGGATCGTGACCCAGGCGGTCACGATCGCGAGCATCACGAACAAGGCCGGGAGCAGGCGGCGCGCGCGGCGGAGCCAGAAGTCGCCGAGGTGCATCTTTCCGCTGCCGCGGAATTGGCCGAGCAACAAGTCGGTAATGAGGTACCCGCTCAGGGTGAAGAAGAGCCCGACGCCGAGAAGGCCGCCCGGTGCCCAGCCGAGTTGCTCGTGAAAGGCAATGACCGCGAGCACGGCGATCGCGCGGAGCCCGTCGAGACCCGGCATGTAGCGCTGGTCAGAGCGCATGGGCTTCGGCATCGCATTCCCTTTGCTGGCGGCCAAGTTACGCAGGTCCACTACCCTGCGTCATCTAATGACTACGTATTGTTGCGGCCATTGTTTGCCACAACGAGCAAGGGAAGGAATGGATGTTCGGCCGGCAGCCGAGCCTGGCTGGCAGCGCGGATCTAAGGCGGCCTAAGGCCGCCGGGACGCGGAAATAGGGAGTGCGACTGATCCGCCCTGCAGGGCCTTACGGCGAACCTTAATCGTGCGGATCAGAGTGATCCGGATCGAGGAGGGCGCGAAACATGTACCGGAGTCAGCTGCTCGAGGTGGCCACCGAGCGCCTCGCAGATCGGCGCCGCGAGGCCGCCGCCGACCGTCGGGCGCGTATCGCCCGGCGGTCGGGCCGACCGGCCTGGCACCGGTAATCGCGCAAGCTCATGGGCCGGACTGCCGTTAGCCCTGGCGAAGCCAGCTCAGCCTGGCCTCGGCCGGCTGGGCGGGCGGCTTGTGCTGGCAGTCGCACCAGGTCCCGCCGGGGCACGGCGCGTGGACCTGAGCGCGGCAACTTGGGCAGACCACGTCGCCATTATCTTCCCGCGCGGGGGCCGGGGCAGTTTCAGGCCGCGTTCGCACGGCGCATCCGCCGACGCCGCTCCGAAGAGCGCTCATCCTCGTTCAGGCCGCCCCAGGTCCCGTACTTCTCCGGCCTGCTGACCGCGTAGGTAAGGCACTCGGCACGTACCGGGCATGAGTTGCAGACGGCCTTAGCCTTGCGCTCGCGGATCTCGCGCTCGGGCTGGCGCTCCCCGTCCGGCCCGAAGAAGAGCACGACCTCCCGGCCGCGGCACGCTGCCTCATCCTGCCAGCCCCAGTTCGGCCGCTGCATCAGGGCGGCTTGACGGCGTACCTCAGACATGGATGGCTCTCCTCAAGCTGGTCTCCGTGGCCGGCCACCGCCCACGGCTCGTCAGTTGCAACAAGTTCGGATAATGCATGTACATTCAGTGCTAGCGGGCAGTCCCGCGCGCCAAAGCACGCACGACAACAGGATTTCTCGCGCAGTGTGGCAATTGCCCCGTCGCATGATGCAACGCGCCGCACCGGCTTGATGTTCCCGGGTACAGCCGCGACGTGGTATCGAATGCCAGCCCGAGCGCGCTGACCGCCGGACAATCATGTCACTTGTGCCCCGCCGAGCGCAGCCAGCATCGCCAAAATGTAAGGCTCGAGCGGCGTGCGCCGGGTCACACTAATTGATCATTAACTGGACAGGCCCCATGGTTCAGGGCCACGATAGCTTCATGTCCGCGTCCGACGCAGCACCGCTGCCTCGTCTCGGCGAGGTGTTCTTCGACGTCAGGGGCAGTTCCCGGAGCATGCGGCTCAGCTGGTACGCCGACACCGGCGTGGCCGTCTTCAGCATCTGGCAGGGCGGCATGTGCACCGGCACGTTCCGGCTGGCCATCGGTGATCTGCCGAGAATGGTGGAGATCCTGCAGGCCGGCCCCCACGGCCGGGCTCCGGCGGGGTCCAGCCACGCGGCTGGCCCAGGTGGGGCAGGGTATGGCCAGCAGGACTATCCGACCGGCAGCGTCCTGCGGCCGGGAGCCGACGAGGGCTGCCAGGGCGACTATCCGGGCCAGCCGGGGCCGGGTTACGGCCGGGACGAACTGGCCGCGGGCCCGCGCCGGACCGGGCACGGGGTCGACGAGCCGGGCGAGCCGGCGAGGGTCGCCTACGCGCGTGAACCGCTGGAATTCCCTGAACCCGGCGGCGGCCGGTATGGCCGAGATGCCTTCTCCGACGACCGGCCGGAATACCGCGTCGAGCGCCCGAGCGAATCCCGGCGCGGAGGTCGCGGCCGGGATGACGCCTCGCAGACGGTGGCCGTCGGTTACGGCGAGGAGCGCTTTGTCCCGCCCTATGTGCAGAACCAGGTCGGCGATTACGAGAATGACATTCCGGCTAGGGCGACGGACAAGCCAACTGGGCCGCGGTACGGCGCCTATCGAGACGAGAGGCTAGCCAGCCCATCCCCCGCCGACGAATATCCGGAGCCGCAGTGGGCGCCGGCCGACTATTCCGATGGGCGGCGGTACCGCTAACCCTCAGGTGCCGCGGCTCGGCCGGCCGTCGCTATGCGGCCGGTGCTCTATTTCGGGCGAACGGCGGGCACCAATCCGGCTCGCCCGTGCCGCCGTCGTGGTGCCACTCTCCGGGACGAGTTACTCGAACATGCTGGTAGCGTGATTACAGGGTCGCAAATCGCGCCTGGAAGAAGATAGCCCCGCCGCCGTTACACGCGTGATGGAGGGGGGAATACATGCCCGGCGGGGGGAGGGGACAAGTAGTGGCTCAGAAGATCTCAGTCACGTTCGCCTGTGACTATGACTCAAAAGAGATTCCTGAAGGCGAGCAGCTGACGCGCGCGTTCAGTCTCGATGGCCGGGACTATGAGATCGACCTATGCGAGCGGCATAGCCAGAAGTTCGACGAGGTTCTCACGAAGTTCGCGGAGAAGGCACGCAGGGTAACCGGGCGGGTAAGCAAGCCTAAGCGGCGGACTACCGCGCACCGGCAGCGCAGCGCCGAAATACGGGCCTGGGCAAAGCGCAGTGGCATGGAGGTCAGTGATCGTGGCCGCATTCCGGCCAACGTTATCTCGAAGTATGAGGCAAATCACTAGCCAAGACTTTGACCAGCCATAGCGGCCGGCTCCCGGCGAGGGCGCCGGCCGCTGGCCTGCTTACGTGAGGCTTGCGGGCGGGGTGCCTTCGCCGGCGGGCTCGTCCGGCAGCAGCAGCACGGCCGCGGCCAGCGCCTGAGCGTTGGGAATCAGCACGTTGCCCTCGTCGGTCTCCAGCCGCACGTAGGTCAGGCTGACGTCGATCACGATCCCTTCGATCTGCCCGGACAGCACGCCCGCCCGGAACCGGCAGTGGTCGCCAACCCGGAACGGCCGGGCGAACAGCAAGACAAGCCCGGCGAACAGGTTGGCCAGGGACTGCTGCGCCGCGATGCCCACCAGCACGCCGACGACCGCGCCGCTCACCAGCAGCTGGCTCACCGGCACCTGCCCGATCAGCAGGGCGAACACCAGGATCGCGAACACGCCGACCAGCACGAGCACGTACCGGACTACACCCGCATGGGCCTGGCCGATCAGCGGCTGCAGCAGGTTCCGTGCCTTGCTGGACAGGCCGACGGCACCCGCCACGCCGAACACCCCGAATACGGCGGCGCCCGAGGCAAGGATGATGGTCCTGAGATGCTGATCGAAGTGAGGGCTGAGCGCCTCGGCGGCGATGCCCGCGGCGATGGCGATCGCTAGCGCGATGATCGATGCCCAGGGCCGCGCTCTGGCCCGCACCTTCTGCACCTGGGCCGCCATCTCGATCTGGCGTCGCTCTTGAAGATCCACGTGGCTACGCTATCCGGCCCCCGGCGTGCACGAGCCCGGGGGAACCGCGGCCCCCGGGCTCATGCGACGGTCTTGCTACAGGTTGAAGAGCGGCTTGCCGACAGGCAGGACCACCTTGCCCTTGAGGCCGTTCATCACGCCTGCGGCCGAGGTGTACCAGGCCACGAGGGCTGTGATCACCCCGATGATGCCGCCGATCTGGATCAGGGTCGTGTTGTGAGTGGCGAACGGCGGCAGCGCCGCGGTCTTGGTAGCGAAGTTCCCGATGAACAGGAAGATCTCAGTTAGTTCCAGGGTCAGGAAGACCAGGAAGACCGCCATGTTCACCTGGGTGCTGATGATCAGCATGTAGGTGTTGAAGATCGCGAACGCCAGCAGGATCCAGCCCAGGTCCCGGTTCAGCTGAAGCGGGTTCGTGGCGGTCGGGGCGATGAAGTGCAGCCAAAGGCCCACCCCGATCCAGAACCCGCCATAGGTGGAGAACGCCGTCGAGCCGAAGACGTTCCTGTTACGGAATTCCCACATGCCGGCCAGCAACTGGCACAGGCCGCCGTAGGCGATCGCGTAACCCCACCAGTCGAAGCCGGTGCTGCTCTTCGCCCAGCCTGCGTTGATCGCCGACAGCAGGAACGTCGTCAGCGCGAAGGCTGCGAGCCCTAGCGGCGCAGGATCGGCGATCCCGGTTCCCACAGCCGTTGTAGCGGGAGCCTCATCTGTGGTGCTCAACTAATTCCTCCTGAGGGGCTTGCCTGCCCGACCACTAGCACGCTGCGAGGGCAAGGCAGGCGTGGTGGATGGTGCAAGGTCGGCGACTGCCGAGGCCACGCGCGCCTGGCTGCTGGGCGAGCAAACCCGGCAGGTACAGGGCCGTAATCGCGATATACCGGTCGCAGCATGGCCAATCGCTGACCTTCCTTATCTTCACATTTGGCTCACCAGAACCAGATGGAAGATCTGTCCTGAGCGTAACGCCGCCGAGGGATTTTAGGGAGACCCATTTTCTGGCCTAGAGCGCCATATGCCCCGGAAGGCGAGATAGCGTCAGGCCTGGGTCTCAGGCCGCAGGATCCGGGACAAACCTGCCCTGGTTGCCAGGACAACCAGCCTGTCACCGGAAAGGATGAGGTGATCGGCGGCGGGGGACCAGTCCGCGTCGTTATGACCAGGCCGGCGCAGCGCGATGACCCGCAGCGTGCCTGGCTGGTGCACGTCCGCGATGCGTCGGCCGGCCAGGCCGCTGCCGCCGTTAGCAGCGACCTCGGCCATCAGCAGCACGTGCCTGCCGACCGCGATCGTGCGCAGGACCTGATGGTCGAGCACCGCGGCGGCGAAGGCCGGCGCCGCCAGGTAGGACGTGGACCTCGACACCGTGCCGCCGACCGTGCGCTGGACCCGCTCGGCCAGGTCGTCGTCATAGAGCCGGACGACGATGCGGGGCTCGGCGGCCAGCGCCCGCGCGTTGAGCGCGGTCTCCAGGTTGACGATGTCGCTGTCGGTCACCGACACGACGGCCTGGCAGGTGCCGATGCCCGCCGCCCGCAGCGTCTCCTCGCGGTGGGTCTCGCCCACGACGACCCGGATGCCGAGGCGGTGCGCAAGCGGCGTCGCGGCCGCGTCGGGGTCCTTGTCGATGCCGACGACGTCGACTCCGAGGTCGTGCAACTGGCCGAGGATCCTCGCGCCGACGCTGCCGAGACCGGCCACGATGACGTGGTTGCTGACCGGCGCTTGCGCGGCGTCCGATGTCCCTTGTAGCCGGGCACCGACGATGAGCGCCGTAACCAGCGGCAGGAACGCCATGCCGTCGAACGTCAGCAGGAACTGCGCGACCTTTTCCGACGGATGCAGGCTCGTGTCGGTGACGGCGTCGCCCGCGGCGTCGAGGAGGGTCAGGTACAGCGCATTCATCGCGCTGTAACCCCGCACATAGGCCAGCAGCACGTAGCCGATGACGAGCACGCCGGTCAGGGCCGCGAACGCGAACCCGATCTTGTTCCAGACGAGCCGTCGCAGCAGGCGCAGCGGTGCGGTCAGCCGGCGTCTTCGCCGGCGGGACAGCGGGTCACGCGGCGCGCCGTCGGCGACCGCCAGCACGAGACCGGAGGACGGATCACCGGGCGGCAGCAGGTTCGGGGCTTCGGCCTCCGGTCCCGGCGCCAGGCCGCAGATGATGTTGCCGGCTCCGACGTCCTCGCGGTTGGCGACGTACATGGTCCGGCTGGCTATCCGGACGTGGCTGGGAGCGGGCTTGCCGAGCGCGGCCGCCACCAGGGACGGTGCCGCCATCTGCGACTCTGATAGCACCGCGCAGTCGGCGAAGAAGGTCCGGATTCGTTCTCCGAGCCCGGCGTTGAAGATGGCGATGACCATCCGGATCTGCGGGCTGAGCTCTTGCGCCCTGAGCGCGGCGTGAAAGTTGCCGAGGTCATCCTGGTGCAAGATGGCCAGGCCGCGCGCGTACGGCAGCCCGGCCGCGAGAAAGGCCTCCGTGGTGAGTTCGGCGTGCTCGAGTACCCGCACCCCCGGCATCGCGGCCATCCGCGCGCTGTGAACTCCCGCCGCGGAGGGAACTATGACGGTCACGGCTAACCCGTACCTGGCCGTCAATTCCTCGGTCATCCGGGAGGCGAGCGCGTTAGCGCCGCAGAGAATGACGTGATCGCTAAATTCCGCCGGACCGGATTGCGCAGTCACGAGGCGATCTTAGCCGCCCAAGCCGTACCAAAACCGCACCGTTACGGCCCAGCTTGCATCCTCGCGGCGGCGTCCCGATCGAGCAGGAACAGGGTCCGCTCTCGCCCTCGTGCGCCGGCTGCCGGCACCTTCGTCGGCTGGGCCGCCGACAGGGCCAGCCGGACCGCCTCCCCCTGGTCGGCGCCCGCTGCCAGCACCCACACCTCGCGCGCGGCGGTGATGGCGGGCAGCGTCAGCGAGATCCGGGTCGGCGGCGGCTTGGGCGCGCCGGTCACCGCCACCACGGCCCGGCGCTGCTCGCTGACCGCGGGCAGGCCGGGAAACAGCGAGGCGACGTGCGCGTCCGGACCGATGCCGAGGAGCAGGACGTCGAAGGCGGGCACGTCGCCCGGTCCGGCCGCGCGGGCCGCTGAGCGAAGCTCCGCCGCGTACCGGTCGGCGGCGGCCTGCGGGTCGCCGCCGTCCGGACCGTCCCCGCCTGGCATCGGGTGGACGCGGTCCTGGCTGAGGTCGAGGTGATCGAGCAGCGCGGCCCGTGCCTGGGTTTCAACCCTGGCCGGGTCGCCGCCGGGCCGGAACGCCTCGTCGCCCCACCAGATCTCCAGCTGCCGCCAGTTGACCGCGTCCCTGGCGGGGGCGGCGGCCACGGCGGCCAGCACCTGGATGCCGATGGCGCCGCCGGTCAGTACCAGCGAGGCCGATCCGCGGGCCCCGGTCACGTCGACGAGCCGGGTCAGCAGCCGGGCGGCCGCCGCGCTGGCGAGCCGGGCCGCGTCGGGGTGGACCAGGACCTCTGGCGCCGCCATCCGCTCAGTGCGCCAGTTCCTGCACATCCGCGACTGCGGCGAGCGACTCGCCGTAGATCTCGTCCGGGTCGAGCCTGCGTAGCTCCTCGGCCAGCAGGTCGGCGATGTCGCGCCGCTGCAGGGCGACGTGCCGCTCCGGCTGGCCGGGCCTGGATAGCGTCGCCACGCGCCCGTCTGGACGACTGATGGTGACGTCGCCGTCTTCGGTGGTCAGCCGGACCTCGGTGATGCCGGGCCCGCCAGAAGTCTCCCGCCGGAACGGCACCCCCAGCCGGGTGCTCAGCCACGCGGCGAGCAGATCGGCGCTGGGGTTCTGTTCCTCAGCGATCACCACGCCGCCGAGGATCTCCCGGTTCAGCTGATCGAGGGTCGCGGCCAGTAGTGACCGCCACGGCGTCGCCCTGGTCCAGCTGAGGTCGGTGTCGCCGGGCTTGTAGCCCGCCGCCAGCTTGCTCAGCGCCTGCGCTGGCGCCCGTGCCCCGGCCGCATCGGTCACCCGGCGCTGCGCCAGCGCGCCCAGCGGCTCGCTCGACGGCACGGCCGGGAGCAGGCCGTGCCACCAGGTGACGACCGGCGTGTCCGGCACCAGCAGTGGCATGATCACCGAGTCGGCGTGCTCGCTCATGGGCCCGTACAGGCGCAGCAGGACGGTCTGGCCGGGTATGCCGTCGCCCGTCCTGATCTCAGCGTCGAGCCGTGACGGCGCCCGAGCCTCGCGGGCGATCACGGCCAGCACACGACACGGATGCTCGCGCCCGGCCTGACTGGCCGCGCGGACCGCGTCATGCTGGCCCGACTCGTCGGTCATGATGATCAGGTTCAGCACCATGCCGGTGGCGGGCCCGCCGCTTTGATCCCGCAGCCGGGTCAGAGCAGCCCGGATGTCCGACGTCGTGGTGTCGGTCAGGTCGGTCAGCATGTCACGCGTTCCCTCTGGCTACAGCCGTCGCCATGCCCGGCCATCGATCTCGAGCATCCGGTCGGCGCTGGCCGGCCCGCTCGTGCCTGCCGGGTACTGCTGCGGCCGGCCGTAGCTGGCCCAGTAGTCCTCGATCGGATCCAGGATCTTCCACGACAACTCGACCTCTTCCTGCCGCGGGAACAGCGGCGGGTCCCCGATGAGGACGTCGAGCAGCAGCCGCTCGTAGGCTTCGGGACTGGACTCCGTGAACGACTCGCCATAAGCGAAGTCCATGTTCACGTCCCGCACCTCCATCGCCGATCCGGGCACCTTGGACCCGAACCTGACCGTGATGCCCTCGTCCGGCTGGATCCTGATGACGACGGCATTCTGGCCGAGTTCCGCGGTGTCGGTCTTGGCGAACGGCAGGTGCGGGGCGCGCTGGAAAATGACCGCGATCTCGGTCATGCGAGTCGGCAGCCGCTTGCCCGTGCGCAGGTAGAACGGCACGCCGGCCCAGCGCCGGTTGTCGATGGTCAGCCGGATGGCGGCATATGTCTCGGTCACCGAGCTGGCCGGGATGCCGTCCTCCTGCAGGAAGCCCCGCACCTCGATGCCGCCCTGCCAGCCGGCGGCGTACTGGCCGCGCGCGGTCCCGATCGCGGGGTCTTCGGGGATCTGCACGGCGGCCAGCACCTTTTCTTTCTCCGCTCGCAGCGACTCGGCCGCGAATGACAGGGGCTCCTCCATCGCGGTGAGGGCCAGCAGCTGAAGCAGGTGGTTCTGGATGACGTCCCTGGCCGCGCCGATGCCGTCGTAGTAGCCCGCCCGCCCGCCGATGCCGATGTCCTCGGCCATGGTGATCTGAACGTGGTCGACGTAGCTACGGTTCCAGATGGGCTCGAACAGGGTGTTGGCAAACCGCATCGCCAGCAGGTTCTGGACCGTCTCCTTGCCCAGGTAATGATCGATCCGGAACACGGCGGACGGCGGGAAGACCGCGTCGAGCATCGCGTTGAGTTCGCGCGCGCTGGCCAGGTCGTGCCCGAACGGCTTCTCGATCACGACCCGGCGCCACGGCTGCTGGCCGTCGTCCCCGGACTCGGGCGGGGTAGAGAGGCCGGCCCGCTTGAGCTGCTGGAGAATGACGGGAAAGGCATTAGGCGGAACGGACAGGTAGAAGGCGTAATTGCCGCCCGTGCCGCGCTCGGCGTCCAGCTGCTTCAAGGTTGCGGCCAGGGTGTCGAATGCGTCGTCGTCGGCAAACTCGCCCGGCACGAACCGGATCCCCTCGACCAGCTGGTTCCACACCTCCTCGCGGAAGGGGGTGCGGGCATGGGTCTTGACCGCGTCGTGGGTGATCCGGGCAAAGTCCTCGTCCGCCCACTGCCTGCGGGCAAAGCCGACGAGCGAGAAACCGGGCGGCAGCAGCCCGCGGTTGGCCAGGTCATAGATGGCAGGCAGCAACTTCTTAGTGGCCAGGTCGCCGGTGACTCCGAAGAGCACGAGCACACACGGGCCCGCCAGGCGCGGAATCCGCCGGTCCCGCGGATCGCGCAGCGGATTATGCATCATGCCGTGCGTCCGCCCGCGGCTGCCTTTGCCATCTCGGTCTTGATGGTGTCCAGGAGTTCATTCCACGAGACGGCGAACTTCTCGACACCCTGATCCTCGAGGACCTTGACGACATCGTCGTAGGAGATGCCGAGGGCCTCCAGCTGCTCGAACACCTTGCGGGACTTGTCGTAGGTGCCGGAGATCGCGTTGCCGTGCAGCACGCCGTGCGCCTGCGTTGCGTGCAGCGTCGCTTCCGGCATTGTGTTGACGGTGTCCGGGGCGGCGAGCTCGGTCACGTACATGGTGTCGGCGAAGGACGGGTCCTTGACGCTGGTCGAGGCCCATAGCGGCCGCTGCAGCTTGGCCCCCCTCGCGTGCAGCGCGGCCCAGCGCGGGGAGCTCTCGCCGAACTTCTGCCCGAACAGCTCGTAGGCGAGCCGGGCGTTGGCCAGCGCCGCCTTGCCCCGCAGCTCCTGTGCCTCCGGGGTGCCGATCTTGTCGAGCCGCTCGTCCACCTCGGTGTCGACCCGGCTGACGAAGAACGACGCCACCGATGCGATCGCCCCGATGTCGCGTCCCGATGCCTTCTCCAGGCCGGCCATGTACGCGTCGATGACCTCGCTGTAGCGCTTCAGCGAGAAGATCAGCGTGACGTTGATGCTGATGCCCTCGGACAGGCACTGCGTGATGGCCGGCAGTCCCTCCCTGGTGGCAGGGATCTTGATGAACAGGTTCGGCCGGTCCACCATCCACCACAGCGCCCGCGCCTCGGCGATGGTCTTGTCGGTTTCCCTGGCCAGCCGCGGGTCTACCTCGAGCGACACCCGGCCGTTGAGGCCGCCGCTCTTGTCATACTCCGGCCGCAGCACATCGCAGGCCCAG
Source organism: Streptosporangiaceae bacterium (assembly GCA_030045215.1). The sequence goes on from JASIBJ010000036.1 coordinate 11,427, forward strand.
CGGATGTCGTAGGACGTGATGTCCCTGGCCGCCTCATCGACGCTCACGCCCCGGATGCCCAGGTCGGCGACCTGCTCGTTGTAGGCAGTTCCGGAGGACAGGGCCTTGGCGAAGATGGTCGGGTTGGAGGTAACGCCGCTGACGTGCATGTCCCTGACCAGGCCCGCGAGGTTGCCGGTAGTCAGCCGTTCCCTGCTGATGTCATCGAGCCAGATGGCCACGCCCATGTCGGCTAGCTGGCCCAGCGTGTCTTCGGAAGTCATGACGATCGCTCCTCGCGTTAGCTCGCGGACTGGACGCTCGCCAGGCTGTCCCGCGCGGCGGCGGCGACTCGCTCGGCGGTTATCCCGAATTCGTCGTACAGCACCTTGTAATCAGCCGAAGCGCCGAAGTGTTCCAGGCTGACGATCCCGCCCGCGTCGCCGACGAAGGCGTGCCAGCCGAGCCCGATGCCTGCCTCCACGCTCACCCGGGCGCGGACCGCGGCCGGCAGTACCTGCTCCCGGTACGCGTCGTCCTGCTCGGCGAACCACTCGACGCAGGGCATCGAGACCACCCTGGTCGGGATGTCCTCGGCCTGCAACTGATCGCGCGCCGCCAGCGCGAGCTGTACCTCGCTGCCGGTGGCGATGAGAATGACCTGCGCGGATCCGCCCGCGGCCTCGGCCAGCACGTAGCCGCCGCGCGCGGTGCCCTCCGCGCTGCCAAGCCCGCTGTCGGCCGACCGGTCGAGGACGGGGATATTCTGCCTGGTCAGGCACAGCGCGGCCGGCTGGTGGAGGCGCTGGAGTATCGTTCGCCAGGCAACCGTCGTCTCGTTGGCGTCGCCGGGGCGCACCACGTCGAGGCCGGGGATCGCGCGCAGCGCCCACAGGTGCTCGACCGGCTGGTGGGTCGGGCCGTCTTCGCCGAGTCCGATCGAGTCGTGGGTCCAGACGTAGGTCACCGGCTGCCGCATCAGCGCCGCGAGCCGTACGGACCCGCGCATGTAGTCGCTGAAGACCAGGAACGTCCCCCCGTACGGACGCGTGAGCCCGTGCAGCGCGATGCCGTTGAGGATGCCGCCCATGCCGTGCTCGCGGATGCCGAAGTGCAGCGTGCGACCGTAGGGGTTGCCGGGATACATGTGCGTCTGGTGGATCTCGGGGATGAACGACGGCTCGCCGTCCATCGTCGTGTCATTGCTGCCCGCCAGGTCGGCCGAGCCGCCCCACAGCTCCGGCAGCACCGGCGCGAGCGCGTTGAGTACCGTCCCTGACGCCTTTCTGGTCGCTATTCCCTTGGCGTCCGGGGGGAACGAGGGGAACACCTCCGTCCAGCCGTCCGGCAGCTCGCGGCCGACTAGGCGATCAAGCAGCGCGCGGTGCTCAGGCTGGGCGGCCGACCAGGCGCCGAACACTTCGTCCCAGGCCGCGTGCGCCTGCTTGCCGCGCTCGGCCACCTTCCGGGCATGGGCCACCGCGTCCTCCTCGGCCGGGAACGAGACGGCCGGGTCGAAGCCCAGGATCTGCTTGGTCTTGGCGACCTCGTCGGCGCCGAGCGCCGAGCCGTGGGCCGCGCCGGTGTTCTGCTTGTCCGGGGCCGGCCAGCCGATGATCGTCCGGAGCGCGATCAGCGAGGGCTGCGTGGTGTTAGCCCTGGCGGTGAGGAGCGCCTCGTACAGCGCCCGCACGTCCTCGTGGTAACCCTCCGCTTGGACCCAGCTGAGGCGCTGTACGTGCCAGCCGTAGGCCTCATACCGCGCCGCGACGTCTTCCGACTTGGCGATGTTGGTGTCGTCCTCGATGGAGATCCGGTTGTCGTCGTAGAGCACCACCAGGTTGCCGAGTTGCTGGTGCGCGGCGATCGAGCTTACTTCGTGGCTGATGCCCTCCTCGATGTCGCCGTCGGACATGAACGCGTAGATGTGATGGTCGAACGGGCTCTCGCCTGCGGACGTGTCAGGGTCGAGCAGGCCTCGTTCCCTGCGTGCTGCCATTGCCATGCCGACAGCGTTCGCAATGCCCTGCCCGAGCGGGCCCGTGGTTGTCTCCACCCCGGTCGTGAGCAGATGCTCGGGATGACCGGGAGTAATGCTGCCCCAGGTGCGATATGCGCGGATGTCGTCCAGCGTCATGCCGTATCCCGACAGGTACAGCTGGATATACAGGGTCAGGCTCGAGTGACCGCAGGACAGCACGAACCGGTCCCGGCCAAGCCAGCCAGGATCGGCTGGATCGTGCCGCATGAGCCGCTGGAACAGCAGGTAGGCAGCCGGGGCGAGGCTCATCGCCGTGCCCGGGTGGCCCGATCCCGCCTGCTGGACTGCGTCCATCGCCAGCACGCGAATGAGGTCTACCGCACGGGCGTCTGTGTCCGACCAGTCAAGCGCTGCCACCGCGTCGCCGCTCACCGTTGTCCCTTCCGCAGACGCCGTTACGGCACGACCCTATCCCCGGCGCGCCTCGTCCAACCTTGCCGCATGCGGGTTAACAAACGGGGAAGCTAACGCCGGCGTGGTGCTAACGAGCGCCGCGCTTGAAACGTCACCGAGGCGGCGCTACCGGCCGGAGGAAATCCAGTATGGCGGCGTTGACCACGTCTGGGTGGCTCATGTTCGATGCGTGCGTCCCGCCGTCAACCCTCACCAGCGTGACCGGGCCTGCCAGTCCTGAGCAGAGGGTCTCCGCGTGTCCCATCGGGATCGCCGCGTCAGCGGTGCCGTGCACGACCAGCGCGGGGCAGCTGATCTCGCCCAGCCGGCCGGTGATGTCGTCGCGGTCCAGCAGGCAGCGGAATGCGAGCCGCAGCCCATCGACGTCCCAGGCGGCCCACTTGGCGAACCACGGCGCGTAGTCCACGGGCCCGTCCGGCGGGCCGAGGATGATGCTGGCCACGACGTCTTGCACCGGAGCCGGGCCCTGCTCCATCCAGATCTGTTCCATCTGCTCGTACGCCGGCACGACCTCGGCGTCCTCCAGCCCGGCCTGGGTGTCGATGAGGATCAGCGCGCGAACCCGGTCAGGAGCCAGCAGCGCGGCGCGCAGGCTGAGGAAACCGCCCTGGGACATGCCGCCTAGCACCGCTTGCTCGATGCCCAGGTGATCGAGCAGCCCGAGCACGTCCGCGGCCGAGTCCCAGTAGGTGAACG
>JASIBJ010000344.1 GCA_030045215.1 Streptosporangiaceae bacterium
CCGGTGGTCGAGGCAGGTGAGCTGCTTGGCGTGGTCAGCATGCGCGATGTGACCGGCGTGTTCGCCGCGATGGCGCCGGGCCAGGTTCGAGTCGAGCACGAGTTTGACCAGCTCGTTCGCGAGCGGCGGCTTGCCCGAATCGAGCACGGCGACCTCGACTGAGCCTAGGGCGGCCTAGCCGACATGATCCGGGCTAGGCGGAGGGCGAGAAACGTCGCTGCGCGTATACCCCCGAGCTCGCGACAAGCCTGACCGCCGGACCAGGCTCAGGGCAGTTCGAAGGGCAGCGTCATCCCGTCGAGCGCGTGCGGGCAGGGACAGGCCCGTTCCGCTGGAAGATCTTCGATGGCTCTCATGACGGTGTCGCGCAGTCGCGTGACATTCGCCTCGAACACTCTGAACACTTCCTCCTGGGTGACGCCCTCGCCTTCGTCCACGCCCGCGTCGGTGTCGGTGACCAGGGCGATGGCGGTGTAGCAGAGCGCGAGCTCGCGAGCCAGCACGGCCTCCGGGTGTCCGGTCATGCCGACGATCGTCCAGCCTTGCCTGGCATACCAGCGGGACTCGGCCCTCGTGGAGAACCGCGGTCCCTCGATGACGACGAGTGTCCCAGCCTCAGCTGGGTCCCAGCTGGTCGCGCGCGCGGCGGCGATCGCCGCGGCGCGACCGGCAGGGCAGTACGGGTCAGCGAACTGGACGTGGACGGCGCCTTCGTCGAAATAGGTCTGAACCCTCCCGCTGGTCCGGTCGACTAGCTGATCGGGGATGACCAGCTTGCCTGGGCCGTAGTCGGTGGTCAGGGAGCCAACTGCGGTCGGGGCCAGCACCTGGCGGACGCCCACCGAGCGGAGCGCCCACAGGTTGGCCCGGTACGGGATGCGGTGCGGCGGCAACCGGTGACCGCGGCCATGGCGCGGCACGAATGCGATGCGCTTTCCGGCGATCGAGCCGATGACCAGCAGATCGCTGGGCGGCCCGAACGGCGTCTCCACCAGCACCTCGTCGGTGGAGTCAAGGAACTCGTAGAAGCCGGATCCGCCGATTACCCCGATGTCTGCTAGCTCGCTCACCGGGTTAATGTACCGACTGCGCGCGGCTCAGGCCGCGACACCGCCCAGGGTCCTGCCGTGCCTCAGCCGTTCGCGAACGAGGGCAGCTTGGACTCGCAGGCCTTCAACGCGGCCGCAACCTTCGAGTTGTCGGGGTTCAGCCCGTTCAGGAATCGGTCGGCTGGATCAGAGCCGGCTGCAGGAGGCGATGTCGGCCGGGTCGTCGGGATTGGCTCGCCGTGGTCCGACATGCAGGTCCGGAAGGCCTTGATCGCACTGGCGAACCCGCTGAAGCCACCACCAGGGAAGCCGCCTGAACCGAAGCTCGGGCGCAGCGAGGCGCACGCCTGCCTGGCCTTCTGGAAAGCGCTGCTGTTCGACGACGAGCCCGAGCCGCCGAAGTTGCCGAACCCTCCGAAGCCACCACCGGGCGAAGCGGAAGGCGATGGCACGCTCACGCCATGCTGCTTCAGGCAGGACAGGTACGCGCTGAAGCTGGACGATGACGATCCGGCTGAGGCGGCACTCCCGGACGCCGCACCGCAGCCCGCGACCAGCATTGTGACCAGGCCCGCGACAGCCACCGCCCACGCGCCGCGTCCATATCCGGTCAACTTGTGTTTCTGATTGGGCACGAGTTTGTTTCGCACCGCACTCACTTCCAAAATCAACGTGGCGCGACCTGGCCTGAGCCCGCTCGACGCGCCTTTTACCGCGAAGATGCTGCCAGCGATGGGTGACCAGAACCTGAGCGCAACCTTCGAGTTAGCCGACAGGGGCGTCGCATAGGGCAACCCGAGGGGCAGCGCGTCCGGCACACGGTCGGCCGCGATCGACCGGCCGGATCGCGGGCTCCCCTCGTTCGCTCCCCAGCCGGGGATAATGTCCGCTCTGGTGGTATATGCGTGTGATCCATTCACACGTTTCATCGATTCTGTACGGAGCGTGTGGTGATACGTCCTGGTTCGTGCGAGCAGAGTCGATGAAAAGTGGAGGCAGGTCGTGATCCAACAGCCGACAACCAACGACCGCTGCCGGACTTGTGCAGATTAAGGGCGGATTATGCCCAGGTCGAACGTGACCATTCGCTCGTCTCCCTGGTGAGGCTCGCGGTAGATCGGCGCGTCGGCCAGAGGACGAGGGGATGCGCGGGTCCGTGGCTGATGGTCCCGCGCGCCGCTGGCGAAGGTCGAATGGGGGACAGGCCCTAGGGCCGTGCGTCACTGGCTTGCCCGGCCCTGGTCCCGAGTACCTGTAACCCCAGCTAATCGGAGTGCGCCCTGTGCCGCCCGGGCGAGCGCGCTAAGTGGCCGCCCAGCCGAGCGCGCTAAGTGGCCGCCGAGACGAGCGCCTGAGCTGGCCGCCGAGAGCGTGTTAGCTGGTCGAGGCGGCGACAGAGGCCGCCTTCTTGTCCTTTTTGCCGCTACCCTCGCCGGAGCCAGGCCCTGACTTCGAGCTGCCCGAGTCGCTCCCGGAGGAGCTACTCGAACTGTCCTTCGAGCTGCCCTTGGAGCTGTCCTTGGACTTGTCCGAGCCGGATGAGCCCTCTTCGGACGAGCCGTTCGACCCGTTGGCCGAGGCGCCGGCCCCGACGGTGGTTGACCCGTTCCGGCTGTCGGTCCGGTAGAAACCCGAGCCCTTGAACACGATGCCGACCGGCGAGAAGACCTTGCGAAGCTTGCCGCCGCAGTCGCTACAGACAGTCAGCGGGTCATCCGTAAACCGCTGCACGACCTCGGACCTGTCCCCGC
>JASIBJ010000345.1 GCA_030045215.1 Streptosporangiaceae bacterium
GCCCGAGCCGCCCAGATGAAGCTGCTGCCGCAGTCCGGGTCGGCGTAGTTCATCTCCTTGTTCGCCCAGGAGGAGAAGAACATCGGGACGAATGCCAGCAGCACGATGATCGGGGTCTGCAGGCCCACGACCGCGACCACGAAGCCGAGCGTGGCGGCCAGGCTGTACGCCGGCGCGGTCGAGGCAATGCCCATCGCGGTGCTCTGCATATAGCCGAGAGCCCCGCCCTTGAGGCCGCGGGTAGAAGGGACCTCAACGGCGGGGCTCTGGCGGCGAGCGAGCCGGGGTTGGGTGTCCATGCGCGTCCTCCCGGGGGCGCGGCCGCCGGGCCTGCGACCGTCTCGATTCACCATTGGAGGGCCGGGAGCGCTCGCAGGCCAGACCCACCATGTCAGGAAATTACCGTTATATTAAACGATCTGTAGCTCTGTCTCTCGCTCAGACCGCTCTTGAGGGTACCGGCGAAGTGCGCGGGCCTGGACCTGGACGCGTCACCGGAGCAGGCGATGGCCGAGCGGCGCCCGGAAGGCCGGATCCCCTTCATGCGGGTCAACGCCATTCATCCCGCAAAGTGGATGGCTTTCCGCCCACTTAACCGTAAATGGCAGGCCCAGCGTGCTACCGGAAGTAATTGAGACAGGACTGAGAGTGCATGAGGTCGGACCCGGAATCGTCGGCAATGACCGGACAAGCTGGGCGTTCGCGTGCCACTTATGGCAGTCTTTGCGCCATGCCCGACATCGATTATCCAGTTGCCGGCCAGAGCGGGCGCGGGTACCTCGCCGTTCCGCCGGCCGGTCCGGGCCCGTGGCCCGGTGTCGTCCTCATTCACGAAATGTTTGGCCTCAATGACGACATCCGCAAGAAGGCTGATGAACTCGCCGCACACGGCTACCTGGCATTGGCGCCCGACCTGTTCGACGGCAAGTCCTGGATTAGGTGCATTCGCATCGTATTCGTCCAGTTGCGGGACGGCCACGGGCCCGCTTTCTCCGCCCTTGACGCTGCCCGCGGTTTCCTCGCGGCCCGGCCCGACTGCACGGGCAAGACCGGGGTCATCGGCTTCTGCATGGGCGGCGGCTTCGCCTTGCTCTGCGCGCCCCGCGAGGGATTCGACGTGGCCTCGGTGAATTACGGTGAGGTGCCCAAGGATGCCGAGCGGATGCTGGCCGGAGCGTGCCCGATCGTCGGCAGTTACGGCGGGCGCGATCGGATGGGAACCGAGCACCCGGAGCGGCTTCAGCGCGCGCTCGCGGTGCTCGAGATTCCCCACGACGTGATGGTCTACCCGGGTTCCGGGCACCGGTTCATGACGCAGACGACCGGACCAGCCGTCGTGCTGGCCAAGGTGGGGCACATGACGTTCCAGCCAGCGGACGCGGCCGACGCCTGGCAGCGCATCTACCGGTTCTTCGGGACGTACCTGGCCGCCCCGCAGCCTGCCGCGGGCGGGGGTCAGGAGCCGGGCTAGGGCTGCGGGTCGTAGTGGAGCTGGCTCGCCGGGACGCTCGCGGAGAGCAGGGCCATCGCGCGCCTGACCATCTGCGCCGGCCCGCAGACATAGGCTTCGGCCCCCGAGAACACGCTGTCGCCGTGCCCGTGGACGACGTCGGGCAGCGTTCCGGTCAGCCCGCCGAAGCCGGGCTCGTCGGACAGTACGGGGATGACGCGCAGGAGCGGGTAGGCCGACTCCAGCAGCTGCAGGTCCTCGAGGTCGTACAGGTCAAAGTGCTGCCGTGCGCCCACGAACAGCGTTATCTTGCGCGGCCGGCCGGCCGGCGCGGCCGCGATGGCCTGCTCGATGATCGCCTTGATCGGTGCCAGGCCGGTGCCGCCCGCGACGCACAGCAGGTCCCTGTCGTTATCGGGCAGGGACATCTCGCCGGCCGCCGCCCCGAGCAGCACGGTGTCGCCGACGACCGAGTGGTACACCAGCGAGTTGCTCACCAGCCCGCCGGGAACCGCCTTCACGTGCAGTGAGATGAGCCCACCGGGACGGGGCGCGGTCGCGATCGAAAACGGCCGCCACACCCGCGGCCACCTCGTGACCTGCACGGGCACGTACTGACCGGCCTGATAGGGCAGCGGCTGACTCGGCGCCAGCTTCAGTACCGCGACGCCGGGCGAGCGGAGTTCGTGACTGACGATCTCGGCGATCCACCACGGCGGTGACTCGGCGGCGTCGGCGGCAGCGGCCGCGCGCATCACGGCCGAGATGTGATCAAGCGCGCCCCGCCAGGCTGCGGCCACCTCGTCCCGCCAGTCCGGGCCTGTGAAGTACCTGACGGTGTCCCGCAGGGCGTCGAAGAACGCCGGGTAGTGCCGCTCCGTCACACCGAACTTACGATGATCACGACCAAGTCGCTCGAGCAGTTCGGTGCAGGCAGCGTCGGAGTCCAGGCTCCAGATCACCTGCGTCATGGCGGCGAGCATGCGCTCGTGCTGCGCGGTCATGCTCATCGGGAAAAGCGTCCTGGTGTCCGGGCTCCTGGCGAACAAGCGGCCATAGAAGTAGTCCATCGAGTCCGGGCTTGCGGCCATCACCCAGGCAAACGACTCCTTGATGAGGCCGAGGTCAAATTCGGGCGCCTGCGGGCGAGAATCCGTCTCGGGCTCGTGTCCGCCCGCTCTTTCTGTGCTGGCAATCCGGCCGGGAAACTCAACGCCATTGGGAAGAACATTAATACCGTCATACGGATTTATTAACCCAGTCCGGCTCCGGGCCGGATGACCTGCTAGTCCGTCCGAACCAGATTCGGGAATCCCCCCGTCGAGTGCGATTGCCACCAGGCGAGTCTCGCACCGCTACCTGATGCATACAACCCATTTCAGCCAAGCCCTGGCATCAAGTACGCAGGGTTACGGATGCGCGTTCGGGCGGAGCTACGATGACGACTCGTAGCGGCCGCCATTATTACGCGTCCCGCGCGCTTTCCAGCCGCTCGCCCATCGGCCGGCCCGAGCGCGAGCGCGCACAGCGAAGTCAGGCGGTTACTGCGGGTGATCACTACTCTCGGGTAAGGAGGCTGCCGGTGGCCGCACGCGCGGTGGTGTGGGACATGGACGGCACCCTGCTCGATTCGAGCGTGGCCGTTCCGGCCGCCTTCGCCGCTGCGCTGGCGCGCCTCGGCGGGCCGATGGTGGACGCCGCGCAGGTGATCGCCGCCTATCCACTCGGACCGGCCGAGGTGATCATGGCGCACCTGGCCGGACACCCCGTCACCAGCGCCGACATGGACGAGTACTACGGCGAGCTCGGCCAGTCGGCGGTCGCGTCCTACCCTGGCGTAGCCGAGGCCCTGCGCGACCTTCGGGCCCGCGGCCAGCCGATTGCGGTCTTCACCGGAGCGAGCCGCAGGGCCGCCGGCATCCTCCTGGCCGCCGCCGGCGTTGCCGCCGACGTGCTCATCGGCGGTGATCAGGTACACCACCCCAAGCCGGCCGCGGACGGGCTGCTGCTGGCGGCGCAAAGGATCGGAGTCGCCGCGGCCGACCTCGCCTACATCGGTGACTCGCCCGCCGACATGGGAGCCGCACGCGCGGCCGGCAGCCATGGCGCCGCCGCCGCGTGGGGCCACATGTACGACGCGGCCGTCGCCGCCGACTCGGTGCTGGCCGCGCCGGGCCAGGCCCTGTCGCTGCTGGACTAGCCGCTGGGCCGGGCTCGACGAGCCGCTGGGCCGGGCTTGCGGGCCTCGACCAGGAACCGCACGCTCGTGGCCAGGAACGGGCCCGTGGCCTCGATCTGCTCGTGCAGTGCCTGCAGTCGTTCGAGATAGCGCTCGACGGTGAACTCGGGCACGATCCAGACCACCTTGCGCAGGAAGACCACGACGGCCGCGACGTCGCAGAACTCCATCCGGCCCCGGAACTGCCGCAGGTCCACGACCTCCAGCCCGG
>JASIBJ010000346.1 GCA_030045215.1 Streptosporangiaceae bacterium
CGGCTTGGAGGGCCGGGCGTGCTTGGCCGGTGCGCGATGCCGGGCTGGGGTGGGTTCGTTGTCGGGGCGTGCCCGCCTGGCGACTACAGCCATCGGCCCCTCGCTCACGCTCCCGTTGCCCCAGAAAAACCCGGATGAACCGGATATTATTACGAAAGTTACGTAGCGGTGTAGCCGCTACATCATGAGATCGTAAGCGGACACAGATCATCTCTGCCATCAAAAACGCGATATCCACATCAGCCCAACATCAGGCGTACGCTGCTATTTTCGGCCGGAAGCCGTGAACGTCCTGAGCGCCAGCCAGGTGCCAGCCGACGGTCCCGGTGGGCCGGAACATCCGGCGATCCGGGCGTGATCCAGGCGTAACACCTAACTCGGTATAAGTTAGGGGCTTCAGTTATCCCGGGACCTGGCCAGCCTCGCCCGCGGCAGTGAGCAGCCGCGAAGAGTAGCTGCGGGTTACGCACTTGGTTTGGTACAGCTTGGGGGTGTTGTGGCGTCGCTTCCTGGCATCATCTCGGCGATGCGCGCAGCGGTGCCGGCGGGGCGGCCGGCCATCGGCGAGCGTGAGCGCGCGAAACTGCAGGCCCTGACCCGGGCACTGAAGGCGGCAATGCCCGGCGCCGCCGACGAGGTCCGGCGCTTCGAGGACATACGCGGCCGGAGCGTGCGAGTCGACGATGCAGAGGCGGACAGCTGGCTGGCCGGGAAGACCGTTCTGGTCACCGGCGGTACCGGGTGCATCGGCTCAGTGCTTCTCGGCCAGATCGCCAGCCATCAGCCCGCCCGCCTGGTGTCGGTCAGCCGCGGCCAGACCGACCGCTGGCCGCGGCAGGACGCCGCCGAATACCTGACCGCGGACGTCGGCGGCCGGGCCGGACTGGCGGCGATCTTCAGCTCGGTGCGGCCGGACCTGGTGTTCCACGTCGCCGCCCAGCGCGACCCGGGCCTGGCCGAACGGGAAGTGCGCCAGACGGTCATCACGAACGTCCTGGGCACCAGCAACGTCATCGAGGCGTGCGCCGAGTTCGGCGTGGCACAGCTAGTGGCCGCGAGCACCGGCAAGGCGCTCCGGCCGTACTCACGCGAGGTCTATACGGCCGGCAAGAGGGCGGCGGAGTGGCTGCTGGCCAGGGCGGCGGCCAGGAACGACATGCTGGTGTCGGCGAGCAGGTTCACGCACGTCGTCAACAACTCGATCGTCCGCGACAAGCTGCTGCGGTGGGCCGCGGACGGGGTCGTCCGGCTGCATGACCCGCACACGCTGTTTTACGCCCAGTCGGCACTCGAGTCGGCTCAGCTCATGATGTGTGCCGGCCTGCGGGCCAGGGACGGAGAGCTGCGGGTATCGGCAATCAATGATCTGGGCTGGCCCATCAGCCTGCTCGACCTGGCCGTCGGCACGCTGCTCGAGGCTGGCTCGGAGAGCCCCGTCTACTTCAGCGGCCACGACCCGGGGTACGAAAGCGAGCCGTTCCCTGGCCTCTACGACCCGGCCACAGCAGGAGAGGTTAGCCCGCTGCTGAGCGCGTTCGAGGCAGCCGGGGCGGCGCATGACCAGGATCTGGGCATCGATACCTTCACGATGCTGCTCGATCTCGGCAAGTCGCCGGAAGAACTGCCCGCCAGCCTCGCCCTTGCCTGCCGCGAGGGCGACCCCGGCCGGGTTCGTGCCGCGCTCGACGAGCTGTCCTGGCAGCTGTTCGACGCCGCGCTGGCGGCGCTGCCGCGCGAGACACTCATCCGGGCGGCGGCCCGCACTGAGCGGTACGCCGGCGAGCTCAGCTGTGACCACGCCAGGATGCTGGCCGGGATCCGGGCGCATGTCGGAGCTGGCCAGCCCGAGATGGCGGGACCGGGAGCGATTCGCCGATGACGGGCTTCAATGATCTCCACGAGTACGCCTCGGCGCCCAGGGTCACCTCGTTGCGGCTCTCGCCTGACGGCACATGGCTGGCTCTCGCCGTGCAGACCGCCGGCGAGACGCCGGCCAAGTACCTGACGAGCGTCTGGCGCGTCGGCACCGAGCCGGGCAGCACCCCCGTCCGGCTCACGCGCAGCGCCGAGGGCGAGGGCGGTCCCGAGTTCCTGCCGGACGGGTCGGTCGCGTTCGTGTCCAGGCGTCCCGACGGTACCGCGGCGAACGGGCCGGATAAGCCGGCCGCCAAGGACGCCAAGCCCGGATTGTGGCTGCTCCCTGCGGGCGGCGGCGAGGCCAGGCGGATCGCCGCGCCTGGCGGCGGCGTCGAGGCCGTGGCGGTCGCTCGCGACGCAGGGACGCTGGTCTATTCGGCGCCGACGTTCCGCGGGACGGCGGCAGGCGACGACGACGCGGCGATGCGCAAGGCGCGTTCGGACGCGGGCGTGTCGGCGATCTTGCACGAGTCGGGTCGGCTCCGGTACTGGGATCACGACCTGGGGCCCGAGCAACTGCGGCTGCTGGCGGCCGAGGTGCCCGCCCCGGCCGGCGCGGGCGAGGACGCCGATGCCGGACTGGCCGAGCCGCGAGACCTGACGCCCGACCCTGGCCGGGCGCTTGACGAGCAGAGCTTCGACCTGACGCCCGACGGGCGCGCGGTAGTGACCGGCTGGATCGTGCTCGAGGCCAGCGCGGAGGAACGCGCCGAGGTCACGGTCATAGACGTGGCCACCGGCGAGCGGCGGACGCTGCTGTCCGGGACCGGCCTTGACTACGAGAGCCCTCGGGTCTCGCCCGACGGTCGCCTCGTGATTGCCCGGCGGACCGAGCACGAGACCTACGACCATCCTGCGGACGTGACGCTCGTCGCGACGCCGCTGGCGGCCGGGGAACCACGAGAGCTGCTGGCCGGGTTCGATCGGCATCCCGGCGAGGCGGTCTGGGCGCACGACTCGGGCTCGGTGTTCTTTACCGCCGATCACGAGGGCCGCAGACCCGTGTTCAGGGTCGACCTGGCGTCGTCGGAGGTGACCAGGCTCACGCCGGATCACGGCGCGTACGAGAGCCTGTGTCCCGCGCCCGATGGCCGCAGCCTCTACGCGCTGCGCTCGGCCTACGACGAAGCTCCGGCGCCTGTCCGCATCGACCTGGAGCAGCCGGCGGCCGAGCCGGCCCGGCTCAACACCCCTGGCGCAAGATTCGAGTTTCCCGGCCGCCTCGAGGAGGTCTCGACGCAGGCCGCGGACGGGACCACGATCAGGGCCTGGCTGGTTCTGCCCACGGAGGCGACACCCGACACGCCCGCCCCGCTCGTGCTGTGGGTGCACGGCGGCCCGGTGGCCAGCTGGAATAGCTGGTCCTGGCGCTGGAATCCCTGGCTCCTCGCCGCCCGCGGCTATGCCGTGCTGCTGCCCGACCCGGCCCTGTCGACGGGCTACGGCCAGCACATGATCGAGCGCGGCTACACGGGCTGGGGCGCCGCGCCCTTCACCGACGTGATGGCCATCACCGATGCGGTGGCGGAGCGGGCCGAGATCGACTCGGGCAGGACGGCGATGATGGGCGGCTCGTTCGGCGGCTACATGGCCAACTGGATCGCCGGCCACACCGACCGGTTCCAGGCGATCGTCAGCCATGCGAGCCTCTGGGCCCTTGACCAGATGTTCGGCACCACCGACGGGCCCGCGTTCTGGCGCCGCAGCTTCGGCGACTTCGCGACCCAGCCGGAGCGTTACCGGGAGAACTCCCCGCACCTGCACGCCGACAAAATTGTCACACCGATGCTGATCATCCACGGCGACAAGGACTACCGCGTGCCCGTGGGGGAGGCGCTGCGCCTGTGGTGGGACCTGATCAGCCGGTCCAAGCAGGTCAAGTTCCTCTACTTCCCGGACGAGAACCACTGGGTGCTCAAGCCCGGTGACGTTGAGATCTGGTACGCGACGGTCCTGGCGTTCCTGGCTGAGCACGTCCGCGGCGAGGCCTGGCGGCAGCCCGAGCTACTGTCCTGAGTGGCAAATAGCACATAGTCCTTTAAATGGCTAAGAACGCCCAGCCCGGTTTATGGCGCTCATGGGCTAAAGGCTGATAACTCATATAGGAGATGTTTGCGAGGTCAGGAAGCCTCGCGCTGAGCGCCTCCGCCTCTCCGTTTTGAACGGAGAGTAACCGGGCATTTACAGTGAGTAATTTTCCGTTCTTTATCCTCCTGGCTCGCCCATCTGTGCCGAAATTGCTTACGCACACGGCTAATGCCAGTCAACCAGAGGATTTGGCCGTGCGTCTTTTTTACGTCTGACCACGACGTACCGGCGACAGCAAGGTGAGCACGGCGCGCGCGGGGGGTGAGGGAGACACGCCCCGCGCATGCGCCGCGCTGGAGGGGAGCTGTGAGTTGGCGAGTAACTCAGTTGCGTCCGAGCGCTGGGCATCGGAGACCACGCCGACGCACCTCGTCAGTCAGACCAGGGCGGAATGGGCCACCCGCTACCAGCGAAAGGCCATGGCACTCGACGGCCTGTGCGCGCTGCTGGCAGGGATGCTCGCCTATTGCGTCCGGCTCGGCGATCTCCATTCGCCCGCGCTTTACCTGGCCGCGAGCTGTCTGCTGCCGCTCGGCTGGCTAGCCGTTGTTGCGATCGTCGACGGGTATGACCAGCAGATCATCGGCGTGGGCTCTGACGAGTTCCGCCGAGTCCTGAATGCCGGACTACTGGTAATGGCCAGCGTCGCGATCATCTCCTATGCGGCCAAGGCCGAACTGGCCCGCGGCTACGTGCTCGTAGCGTTCCCGACCCTGACGGTGCTCGACCTGGTGGCCAGGTACGTGTTGCGCCGGCGGCTGCACCGGCTGCGGGACCAGGGCGCATGCATGTCGAAGGTCGTGGCGGTCGGTTACCCCGACGTCGTCTCGGACATGGCGATGCAGCTGAGCCGGGAGGCATACCACGGCCTCATGGTCGTCGCGGTGTGCCTGGCCGGGCCGGACGGCGGCGACGAGATCGACGGCATTCCCGCGGTGCACGGGCTCGACGATGTGCCCGAGGTCGCGCTGCGATTCGGCGCCGACACCGTAGCCGTCCTGTCGTGCCCGGAGCTGAGCGGCACGCGGCTGCGCGAGCTGGCATGGGAGCTGGAGAAGACCGGAACCAGCCTGTGCGTGGCTCCGGCCGTCCTGGACATCGCTGGCCCGCGGACGACCATCAGGCCGGCGGCCGGCCTGCCGCTGGTGTATATGGACCACCCGGAGTTCACCGGGATTCCGCGTTTGCTCAAGACCTGTTTTGACCGGGCATTCGCCCTCACCGCCGTGGTCCTGCTCAGCCCGCTGATGGCGGCCATCGCCGTCATGATCAAGATCAATGACCGCGGGCCCGTGCTGTTCTCCCAGGTCCGGGTCGGTATCGACGGGAGCCCATTCCGGATCTACAAGTTCCGCACGATGGTTGCCGACGCCGAGGCGCTGAAGGCCAGGCTGGCCGAGCAGAACGAATCGCAGGGCGTGCTGTTCAAGATCCGCGATGACCCGCGAATCACCGCGGTCGGCGCGTGGCTGCGGCGCTGGTCGCTGGATGAGCTTCCGCAGCTGTTCAACGTGCTGATCGGGGACATGTCGCTGGTCGGCCCGCGGCCCGCGCTGCCGGAGGAGGCCGACCGCTATCACACGCATGTCCGCCGCCGCCTGGCCGTCAAGCCGGGCATCACCGGGCTGTGGCAGGTAAATGGCCGGTCCGACCTGCCCTGGGAGGAGGCCGTCCGGCTCGACCTGCGATATGTGGAGAACTGGTCCTTCATGCTTGACCTGCAGATCCTCTGGAAGACATGGTGGGCCATCGGCACCGGCACCGGAGCGTACTGACGCCAGCGCGGGCGCCTGCTGACACGGCCTACTAGCCTGGGTTCGCGGCAGGCGGCGGGCTGGCGCCGCCGTCGCTTGTACCCTTTACCCGCACTGTTCGCTACTTGGGCTAGGTCAGGGTGGTCGCCGCATGAGGATTCTGGTAACGGGGGGCGCCGGATTCATCGGCTCGCACTACGTCCGCACGCTGGTGACAGATGGCTACGCCGAGTTCGCCGGGGCACACGTGACCGTGCTGGACAAGCTCACGTATTCGGGGAACATGGCCAACCTCGACCCCGTGATCGACAGCCCGCGGCTGACCTTCGTGCAGGGCGACATCTGCGACCCGAGGCTGCTCGCCACCCTCGTGCCCGGCCACGACGTCGTACTCAACTTCGCCGCCGAGACCCACGTCGACCGATCGATCACGGGCGCGGCACCATTCGTGGCCACCAACGTGGCGGGAGTGCAGGCGCTGATGCAGGCCTGCCTTGACGCGAGCGTGCCGCGAGTGGTCCAGGTGTCCACCGATGAGGTCTACGGATCTATCCAGGCCGGATCCTGGACCGAGGCCTCTCCGCTGGATCCGAACTCGCCCTACTCGGCGGCCAAGGCGGGTGGTGACATGATCGCCCAGGCCTACCACCGCACCCATCGCCTGAACGTCGTCACCACCAGGTGCTGCAACAATTACGGGCCCTACCAGTACCCGGAGAAGGTCATCCCGCTGTTCATCACCAACCTGCTTGATGGCGGCAAGGTCCCGCTCTACGGGGACGGCGGCAACGTGCGGGAGTGGATCCACGTGGACGACCACTGCCGTGGCATCCAGCTTGCCGCCGAACGCGGCGAACCCGGCCGCGTCTATCACATCGGCGGCGACGTCGAACTGGCGAACAAGGAGCTGACCAGCCGTCTGCTCGAGGCGTGCGGCGCGGGCTGGGAGTCGGTGGAGTACGTGGAGGATCGCAAGGGTCACGACCGCCGGTACTCACTCAACGACTCGGCTCTGCGGGCCCTGGGTTACAAGCCCCTGACCAGCTTCACCGAAGGGCTCGAGTCCACCGTGCGCTGGTACGCGGACAATCGCGCCTGGTGGGAACCGCTGAAGGAGGCAGCCAAGCTGCCGCAGGCGCGGGGGGTTTCGGGGGGTCGTCCCCCCGGGCAAGCACTGCCGCAGGCGCGGGGGGTTTCTGAGGGTCGTGCCCGCGAGGATGTACAGGACCAGGCATGACTCGCTGGCTGGTGACCGGGGCGGCCGGGATGCTCGGCCAGGACCTGACGACACTGCTAGCCGGCAGCGGGGACGACGTCATCGGCCTGGACAGAAGCGCGCTCGACATCACCGACCGGGTTGCCACGGAGCGGGCGGTGTGCGACCTCCAGCCGGACATCGTCGTGAACTGCGCGGCCTGGACCGCGGTCGACGACGCGGAATCGCACGAGGCGGCGGCCATGGCGGTGAACGGTGACGGTGCCGCGAACGTGGCGGCCGCCTGCGCGAAGGCGGGCGCGCGATTGATGCAGCCCTCTACCGATTACGTCTTTGACGGCACCGGGACGCGGCCCTACCCCGAGGACTACCCGACGGCCCCGCGCAGCGCCTACGGACGGACAAAGCTTGCCGGTGAACAGGCTGTCCTCAGGCTGCTGCCCGATACGGGCTACGTGCTGCGAACCGCCTGGCTCTATGGCGCCCACGGGCCCAACTTCATCCGTACCATGATCAGGCTCGAGGCCAGCAAGGACACCGTGGCGGTGGTCGATGACCAGCACGGCCAGCCGACCTGGACGGCCGACGTGGCCAGGCAGATGCTGCTGCTCGGGCACGCCGACGCCCCGCCTGGCATCTATCACGCCAGCAGCAGCGGCGCCACCACCTGGATGGGGCTGGCCCGCGAGGTCTTCAGGCTGCTCGGAGCGGACGAGGAACGGGTGACGCCCACCAGCAGCCGCGAGCTGGCCAGGCCCGCACCGCGCCCGGCTTACAGCGTCCTCGGACACGCCAGGTGGGCCTGCGCGGGGCTACAGCCGCTGCCGGACTGGCGGTCGTCGGTACAGGCCTCGTTCCCCGCACTCGCGGCAGCCGAGGGAAGGCCGCAGGCAGCCGGCAACCTCAGCTGACGGGAACAGGAAGGCTGGCTAGCGGCCGGCCGGAGCCGAGCTGGCTGGAGCCTGGCTGGCCGCGTGGGCCCGCATCTCGTCGGCGGCGCGGACGCAGTCGGCGTAGGCCGGCAGGACGCCCTTATCGCGCAGTTCGGCCAGCGACGGCGCCGCGTCATCCTTATCCGACAAGATCATCTCGTCGCCCAGCGGCCACCTGATGCCGATCTCCGGGTCAAGCGGGTGGATGTCGTGATCGGTCGCCGGGGCATAGGAACTCGTGCACAGGTATACGGCGGTGGCCTGCGGGCTCAGCGCCGCGATCGCGTGCCCGAGGCCGTGCTCAAGGAACACCGCCCGGCGATCGTCCTCATCCAGCTGCACCGCCTCCCAGCGCAGGAAGGTCGGCGAGCCGACCCGCAGGTCGACGATCACGTCCACGAGCGCGCCACTCGGGCAGAACACGTACTTCGCCTGGCCCGGCGGCACCTCGGTGAAGTGAATGCCGCGTACCACGCCCTTCTTGGACACCGAGCAGTTCACCTGGCG
>JASIBJ010000037.1 GCA_030045215.1 Streptosporangiaceae bacterium
TGATCGCGCTGTCCGCCTGGCTGCCAGTGCCGCTGCTGTTCGGGTTGCGGCTCATCGCGCGCCGGCCGCGGCGCGCGATGCTCGGCGCGGCGACCGTGGTGATCACGGTGACCGGGGTCGTCGCGATCCTCAGCTACCGCGCCACGGTCGGCGCTCATCCGGGGGGCTGGTCGTCCGGCCTGCCCGATCCGATCACCGCGCGGGTAAGCCAGGTGCTTGTGGTGGTCAGCGTCGCGCTCGTGCTGCTGGCGGCGGTCAACGCGATCGTCATCACCTGGTCCACGGTGCTTGACGCCCGGCGCCCGGCGGCTCTCGCCCGATCGCTCGGCGCGAGCCCGCGCCAGGTGAGCACCGGCCTGTCGGCGGCCCAGGTGATCCCGTCGCTGCCAGCCGCGCTCCTGGCCATTCCGCTGGGCGTCGGCCTCTTCGCGGCCGTGAGCAACGGCGTTGCGCCCACGTTCCCTGCGGCTGCCTGGCTGGTGCTCGTCGTGGTGGGAACGATGGTGGCGGTGGCGCTGCTCACCGCCGTCCCGGCCCGGATCGGTGCCCGCCGTCCGGTAGCCGACGCACTGGGCGGGGAGGCGTGAACCAGGTGGGCAAGCTGACACTGGTCATCCGGCTCGCTCTGAGGGACCTGCGGCGCCGCCGGGCCGAGACCGTGATGCTGCTGGTCGTAATGACCGCGGTGACGGTCGCGCTCGGCCTCGCGTTCGCGCTGAACGGAGTCACGCAGCGCCCGTACGCGCAGACCAGGACCGCGACCAGAGGTCCCGATCTCGTGGCCTCCTTCCAGGACATCGGCCCCCTGCCGCCGGGCCAGACTGCGGCTGCCGCACTAGGCGCGATGTCGGCCCTCGCCCGCGAGCCGGGCGTGGCCGGATCATCCGGGCCACTCCCGGTGGCGTGGCCCGTTGTCCAGGTCAATCGGCTGACCGCCGGGGTCGAGGCCATCGGTCGGGAGGCCACTCCGCCGGCGATCGACCGACCCGAGCTGACCGAGGGCAGCTGGGTACGGCCGGGCGGCGTTGTCGTGGAGCGGAGCTTTGCCATGGCGCTCGGCGTGAGCGTCGGAGAGCGGCTGACCCTGAACGGCAGGCCGTTCACGGTTGCCGGCATCGCCATCAGCGCTGCCGATTCCCCCTACCCGCGGGCCCAGTACGCCACCTACGGCGGCCCCTATGCGCAGACGGACTTCGGCACAATGTGGTTGACCACGGCCGACGCTCGCAGCCTGGCCACCCGCAGCTTGCCGCTGTCCTACGTGGAATACCTGAAGCTCGCCGATCCGGCCCGGGCCGGACAGTTCCTGGCCGCGCATTCCGGCGGCAGGTTCGCGGTGCTCGGCTTGGTCTCCTGGCAGGACATCGCCGGAAGCGATAACAACATGGTTGCCGTTGAGCAAAAGCTACTGATGATCGGAGCCTGGCTGCTCGGCCTGCTCGCCCTCGCCAGCGTGGCTGTCCTCGTCGGCGGCCGGATGGCCGACCAGGCGCGGAGAATCGGCTTGCTCAAGGCCGTAGGCGGTACGCCGAAGCTGATCGCCGCAGTACTGCTGGCCGAGAACGTTATCCTCGCGCTGGCCGCGGCCGGTCTCGGGCTCGGGCTCGGCCGGCTGGCCGCACCGCTACTCGCTAGTCCGGGCTCCGGGCTGCTCGGCCCGCCGGGCTCGCCGTCAATGACGCCGCGCTCGGCCGGGATCCTCGTACTGGTCGCGCTGGCCGTCGCGCTCCTGGCCACCGCCGGACCGGCGCTGCGCGCCGCGCGCGCGAGTACCGTCTGCGCCTTGGCCGATGCGCCCAGGGCGCCACGGCGCTCGGGCGCGCTGATCCGGCTGTCCCGGCGGATGCCGGTCCCGGTGCTGCTGGGGCTGCGCATGGCCAGCCGCCGGCCCCGGCGGCTGGTGCTTACGGCCGCCAGCGTCACGATCACTGTCACGACCGTCGTGACCGCACTCACCGCGTTCGGGGAGGCCCGGCAGGCCAGTGCTGGCTTCTCGGCCCTGGCCGACCCGCGGACTGCGCGGCTCGAACAGGTCATGCTCGTCATCGCCATCGCTCTCGTGGTGCTGGCCGCAGTGAACGCTGTCTTCATCACCTCAGCGATCGAGCTCGATGGACGGCATTCCTCAGCGCTGGCGCGCGCCCTCGGCGCCAATGCCGGCCAGGTTACGGCCGGCCTGGCCGCGGCCCTGCTGCTGCCCGCGACCGCGGGCGCGATCGCCGGGGTCCCGGCGGGCGTCGCGCTAGTGGCGGCGCTCAGCCACGGCGGCGGATTCGGCACCCCGCCGGTCTGGCAGCTGCTGGCCGCGGCGGCCAGTGTCCTGGCCCTGCTTGCCGCGATGATCGCGGTGCCCGCCAGGATGGGTGGGCGGCGGATGCCGGCTGAGGTCATGCAGACGGAGGGGTGAGCCTCCGCTCCAGCCCGAACAGGTCCCAGACCGCCGGATCGCCGAACACCACGTTCCGGTCAATGCGCCCCCTGGTCACCGAGGGCACCCAGAGGGTATGCAGCAGGTAGTCGTCACCGTCACCGCGCGCGTATGCGGCCACGGCCGGCTGGCCGTTGGCGCCGACCGGAATCAGCTGCCAGTCGGTACCGCGTGTTCTGAACACGCGCGCGATGAAGCCCGCGTAGTCCTCCGGGCCGGCGTACCAGTTCAGGAACGGCGGCATCTCCAGGACCACGTCGTGCGCGAGCAGCCGCTTCAGGGCAGCGATGTCGGCGCTGCGGAACGCGGCGACGTAGCGGTCGATCACCGCCCGGCTGCCGGCATCAGCGGGCTGGCGCAGCCGGTCCTCGTCGACCTGGGCTTCCGCGAGGCGGGCGCGGGCCCGCTGCAGACCGCTGTTCACCGCGGCGGTCGTGGTCGCCAGGACCTCGGCTATCTCGGTAGCGGGCAGGCCGAGCGCCTCCCGCAGGATCAGGATCGCCCGCTGCCGGGGCGGCAGTAGTTGCAGGGCCGCGACCAGCGCCAGCCGGAGCCGGCCGCTCGACAGCAATGCGGCCGCCGGATCGCCGTCGAGCAGCGCGTCAGGGAGCGGCTGCAGCCACGGCACCTCATGCCCGCCGGCCAGCGGCGCATCCGGGTCGTCGCCGGGAGCGCCGAAGCCCGACGGCAGCGGCCTCCTGGCCCGGCCCTCGAGTGCCGTCAGGCACGCGTTTGTCGCGATCCGGTACAGCCACGTCCGCAGCGAGGCCCGAGTGCCGTCGAACTGATCACGGGCCCGCCAGGCCCGCAGCATGGTCTCCTGCACCAGGTCCTCGGCGTCGTGGACGGAGCCGAGCATCTGATAGCAGTGCGCCAGTAGTTCGCGCCGGTGCCGTTCGGTGGCGTCGGAGAAGTCCTCGCTCGTCAGCGTCGCCATCTCGGTCATGACCATATCTACTCCGGGCCGGGGCCGGACTCATCGGTTGTTCATCGATGAGATCTCGCCAGGCCGCCGGTATGTAGTCGCAACCGATCAATCGCGAGGAAGGCGATGAACGATGTCCAGCGCAGCACTAACGCATGACGAGATCGCGGTCCGTGACGTCCTGGACCAGATGTACCTGGCGTGGGCGGCCGAAGACCCGGACGCCATCGCCCGGCTCTACCTCGACGACGTCACCGTCGTCATGCCGGGCGTCTACCGGAGCAGCAGCGCTGAGGTCCGCGCCTACTTCGCCGCGGGCTTCGCCGGTCCGCTGAAGGGATCGCGAGCCTCCGACGAGGTGCGCAACGTCAGATTCGCGGGCCAGGACGCCGCCATCGTGATCAGCGAAGGCGGCGTCCTGACGGCGGGGGAGAGCAGTCTGCCCGCCGCCCGCCGCGTTCGCGCCACCTGGATGCTGGCGCGCCGCGACGGGGAATGGCGGATCGCCGCGTATCACAACTGCCCCGTCCAGGTCAGCTGACAGGGCGGGCGGGGGCTGGCGTGCGCCAGCGCCCCGCCCGCCCGTCGCTCACGGGCTCAGCCGGTGCAGGTCACGCGGGAACATCCTCACTTGCCGCACGTTCGCGGCGCCGGTCAGCCGTGCGGTCCACCGCTCCAGCCCGATCGCGAACCCGCCGTGCGGCGGCATTCCGTGCTCGAACACCTGCAGGTACGCCGCATATGGCCCGGCTGACTGGCCGCGAGCGGCCAGCGCGGCGAGATAGTCCTCGTGCCGGTGCAGTCGCTGCCCGCCGGTCACGATCTCCATGCCGCGGAACAGCAGATCGAACCCGTAGGAGTAACGGGGCCGGTCCGGGTCGGGGTAGGTATAGAACGGCTTGCTCTCCAGCGGATAGCCGGTGACGAAGATCAGCTCACTGCCGTACTCGCGTCCGGACCACTCACACAGCCAGCGCTCGTGCGCGGGCGCAAGGTCCGGCGCGCCCGTGACATCCTCGCCGGTCGCCCCGGAGATCAGTTCCATCGCGTCGGCGAAGTGAACGTGCGGGATCTCCGCCGGCACGGCCGGCAGCGCGGCTTCGAGCCGGTCCATTTGGTCCCGAGCCCGTTCCGCTACTGAACTGACCATCCCGGCGACCGCGTCCCGGCAGACGGCCATTACGTCGAAGTGGTCAGTGATGAATCCGAACTCGGCGTCCAAGCTGGTGTACTCGGCCAGGTGCCGGGCGGTGTCGGATGGCTCGGCCCGGAACACCGGTCCGACCTCGTAGACGCGCTCGAACACGCCGACCATGGCCTGCTTGTAGAACTGCGGCGACTGGGCCAGGTAGGCCGGCCGGCCGAACCAGTCGAGCGCGAAGACGTTCGCGCCGGACTCGGTGGCCGACTCGACGATCTTCGGAGTGAACACCTCGGTGAAGCCGAGACCGTCCAGCGCCGCCCGGAATCCGGCCACGCTGGCGGCCGCGATGTCGAACCCGGCGCGCAGCAGCGGGTGGCGCAGCGTCGTCGGCGCGTGGTCCAGGATCGTGGGCAGCGTGGCCGTGAGCGTCGGCCGGTACAGATCGAACGGCGGCGGCACGGCCGGTCCCGACAGCTGGGTCAGTATCGGGTCGGTGAGCTCGGCGCCGCCAGGGGCCTGCTCGTTCTCCGTGACAGTGCCCTCGACCTGCAGGACTGTCTCCTCGGGCAGGTCGACCGCCGGGCCGGGCGGCAGCACGACCTGGGCCAGCCCGGCCCGGTCCCTGAGGATCAGGAACGTAACGGATTTCAGTTCCCGGCGGCGGTGCAGCCAGCCGGCGATCGTGATGCGCTCGCCGACGTGCCTGGGCAGGTCGGCGGACAGTACTCGTGAGATCATCACAGCTCCCATCGGGATTTGTGGCGACCCCTTGGGAGTGCGGGCGATAAGGGAACTCGCGGTGCCACCGCACTTTCGCCGCGGCCCGGTGTCGGTGCGTGATCGCCGGGAGCGACCTCGTCGGGCCCGGTGACGGGGGCTGGCCGGCGGGGCATTGAGCCGGCCGCTGGCGGCGGTCGCCGTTCCTCCCCGCGCTCAGGAGTGTCTTCGCGGACCGGGGTGCGAGGCCGCCTTCTCAGCTGCCGGCGGCTCTCTGGCTGCTCGCGTGCTCCCGCGCTACTTGTCTCCGTCGACGCGTTGCGCCCGAGGATATCCGGAACGGGTGTGGTTCCGGCAACCTCATTGTCGCTGTGGACCGGCTGTGCCTTCTCGGCCTGGGACCGCATAACGGGCGGGAGGCATTATCCCGGCCGGCCGCCTACCCTGGTGCCATGTACATGCCTCGCCACTTCACCTGGACCGACCTGGCGCAGATCGAGTCGTTCGTCGACGCTGCCCAGTCCGCCAACCTGGTTACCTTCGATGGCACGCGGCCAGTGGCCACGTTGCTCCCGGTGATCTGGGACCGGCCGGATCGTTCAGGGAACGGCGGCGGGCCGCAGGATCAGCCCGACCCTGGCGGCTACGGCCGTTTGCTCGGGCATATCGCGATAGCGAACCCGCAATGGAAGACCGCCGCTCCGGGCGCCGAGGCACTGGCGATCGTGTACGGGCCGCAGGCTTACATCTCGCCGGCCTGGTATGAGGCCAAGGCGAGGCACGGCCGGGTCGTGCCGACGTGGAACTACGAGACGGTACATCTGACCGGAACCGTCGCGTTCCACCAGGACCCGGAGTGGCTGCGAGCGTTCGTGACCCGGCTGACCCGGCTGCACGAGGGTCGTCGCGAGCATCCGTGGGCGGTTACCGACGCCCCGCCGGATTACATCGACGGGCAGCTTCGGGCGATCATCGGGGTCGAGCTGACGATCACCTCGATCGAGGCCAAGCAGAAACTGAGCCAGAACCGCAGCGAGCTGGACCGCGAGGGCGTCGTGGCCGGGCTGCGTGAAGAGCCGGGGCCGGGGACGGCCGTTATCGCCGACCTGATGGCCGCGCAGCTCGGGACAGGGGAACAGCTGGGCTGACCGCCGGGCGCGGCTCTGTCTGCCCGGTCTGCCCGCCGGCTGCCCGGCGTTGCTCCGGCGCTGGATTGGCCGGGCGCTGGCCGTCGGGTTTGTCGGTCCGGTGCGGCGGCCCTTATACCCCAGGTCTGACCTTTCATCGATTCTGTACGCGCAAAACGGTACAAAGCATGACGAGAAATGTACAGAATCGATGAAAGGTGGCGCCTGGGAGAGCATATGCCGGAAATGCCGCGCGGCTGGGCGTTGCCAGGGGTGGTACGCGGCTGGACGTTGCCAGGGGCGGTACGCGGCTGGGCGTTGCCAGGGCGAAAGGCGGCTGGGCGTTGCCAGGGGCGGTACGCGGCTGGGCGTTGCCAGGGCGGAACGCGGCTGGGCGTTGCCAGGGCGGAACGTGGGATTACGCCGAAGTCGGTCGTGCCTTAGCACGTGGTCTCGGACGCGGGATCAGCCCGGTCAGGCTCCTCCTCGTCGCCATCGCACTCCAGCGGGCCGCCCAGGCCAGGGCCCACAGGGGAGTCGGCGGCAGCGATGATCGCCTCGCTGATCGCGGTCAGCTGAGCGACCTGCTCGGCGCTGAGCAGGTCGAACATCGATCGCCTGACATGCTCGACATGTCGGGGTGCAGCCGCCTCAAGCGCCGCGTACCCGGCGTCGGTGAGCTTGGCGATCTGGCCTCGGCGGTCGGTCGCGCAGTTGAGCCGCTCGACCCACCCGCGTTCCTCGAGCCGGGCCACCGCGTGCGACAGCCTGCTCTTGCTGGAGGCTGAGGCCTCGGCCAGTTGACTCATTCGCAGCGCGCGGCCGGGCGCCTCGGACAGCCGGACGAGGATCTCGTAATAGCCGTGCGGAATGCCCGACTCGTGCTGAAGCTGACCGTCGACCGCCGAGAACAGCGTCTGCGTGGCGGTGAGGAACGCCCGCCAGGCGCGCTGCTCCTCGGCTGTGAGCCAGCGAGTATCTGAGTCGGCCATGCCCCCAGCATACCGCAGGTAGTTGAACATTTGACAACTCGCTGTCGGTTGTGATATTCGTTGAGCAATCAACAACAGAACATTCAACTACATGCGATCGGGAGTGATCACATTGACCGCAGCAACCACGGAGACCGGGATCCCCGGCTACGAAGTCGGCACCTGGAACATCGACCCGGTCCACTCCGAGGTGGGTTTCTCCGTCCGGCACATGATGGTCAGCAAGGTCCGCGGTCGGTTCACGAACTTCAGCGGCCAGCTGGTTACCGCCGATGACCCGACGGCGTCCTCCGTGACGGCCGAGATCGACCTCAAGTCGATCAACACGGGCAACGAGCAGCGGGATGACCACATCAGGTCGGCCGACTTCTTCGAAGTCGAGACGTACCCGACCATGACCTACCGCTCGACCGGCGTCCGGGTTGTCGGCGGCGAGTACATCCTCGACGGGGAACTGACGCTCAAGGGCGTTACGAGGAACGTACCGCTCCGCCTCGAGCTGAACGGGTTCGGGCCGGACGCGTACGGCGGCATTCGGGCCGGCTTCACCGCGAGCGGCGAGCTCGACCGACGGGACTTCAACGTCAGCTTCAACGCGCCCCTGGCCAACGGCGGCGTGGTGGTGTCGGACAAGATCGGGCTGCACCTTGAGATCGAGGCCGTCAAGGCCTGACCTGACGCATCCCGGCTCCGGGCCGGTCACGCCGCCCTTTCCGGCGCGGTGGTGGCCGGCCCGTTCACGTGTTACGTGCCACCCAGACGCCGTGCTCCTGCATCAGGCTGGTACTGCCCGGTGGTGACTGGCCGTACCGCCGGACGTTCCCGGGTACTGGATGTAACCGCCCGACTCGGCACAGAACCGGGCGTCATATGTGAAGTCTCGATATGCCCGCCATAGGTTGCAGCGGCGCATCCCGCACCGTGATACTGACCCCACTGCTGTGGCCGGGCGCGACGCGCGGACCCGCCAGTGTCATGCACCGGAAGGCAGAGGAGCTTCATGAGCATCCTGGGTACCCGAGTCGTGCGGACAGAAGACCCGCGCCTGCTGACCGCTGGGGGCACGTACGTCGACGATCTGCGGGTGCCCGAGCTGACCCGGGCAGCCCGGGTCACGTTCGTCCGGAGTCCGGTCGCGCATGCCCTGATCACGGGGATTGATGCCGCTGCCGCGCGGGAGGCACCGGGCGTGCTCGCCGTACTGACCGCGGCCGATCTGGACGACCTGCCGCCCCCGCCACCCGACGACGGGGGCGGTGGCGGTGCCGGTGAGGCCGCTCCGCTGCCGCTCGGCGGACCCTGGGCCGAGCCGTTGCTCGCCGTCGACCGCGTCAGGTTCGTCGGCGAGCCGGTGGCCATGGTGATCACGACCGACCGGTACCAGGGCGAGGATGCGGCCGAGCTGGTCAGCGTGGACTACGAGCCGCTCCCCCCGGTCATCGGCACGGACGCGGCGCTGGGCGATGAGTCCCTGCTGTTCCCGGCAGCCGGCACGAACGTCGCCGTGAACTTTGGCGCGCCTGCCGATTCCGCGACCTTCGACGGCTGCGAGGTGGTCGTCGAGCACACGATCGAGAATCAGCGGCTGGCGCCTGTGCCGATGGAGGGCCGGGCGTGCGCGGCGCACTGGGCGGACGGCAAGCTCACGGTCTGGGTGAGCACCCAGAACGCGCAGATCGCGCGGTTCATTCTGGCCGGTGCGCTCGGGCTTGACCCGGCCAGCATCCGGGTTGTGGCCCCCGACGTCGGCGGAGGGTTTGGCGCCAAGATCGGAATAGACCGCGATGGGCTGCTGGTGGCCTGGGCGGCCAAGCACACGGGCAGCCCGCTGCGCTGGGCGGAGACCCGCAGCGAGAACCTGCTCGCGATGACACACGGCCGGGCTCAGCGGCAGGTCATCAAGATCGGCGGGAGCCGCGACGGCCGCATCCTCGCCTATCGGCTGGAGATCGTTCAGGACACCGGCGCCTATCCGCGGATGGGCGGCTTCCTGCCCTTCCTGACCAGCCTGATGGCCACGGGCCCTTACGACATCGGGAAGGCGGAGACTGCCTACCGGGTCATCGTGACGAACACGACCCCGATCTCCGCCTACCGCGGCGCCGGACGGCCCGAGGCGACGGCAGCGGTCGAGCGCGCGGTCGACCTCTTCGCCGCCGGGATCGGCATGGATCCAGCCGACGTGCGGAGGATCAACCTGGTGCCGCCCGACCGGTTCCCCTACACCTCGCCATGCGGTGCCGTCTACGACACCGGCGCCTACGCCGAGGCACTCGACAAGGTGCTGGCTGGCGCGGGCTACCGGGAACTGCGGGCCGAGCAGGCCCGCCGGCGGGAGCGCGGCGACGTGCGCCAGCTGGGCATCGGCCTGGCCAGCTACGTGGAAATCACGGCGGGGGACGCTGCTGGCGGCGAGACGGCCCGCCTCGTGGTGCATGACGACGGCACAGCCACGGTCTATACCGGCAGCTCGGCCCACGGTCAGGGCCACCACACCGCCTGGGCCATGCTCGTGCAGGCCGAGCTCGGCATCGACATGGACAAGGTCAGGGTGATGCACGGCGACACCGACCTGATCCCGATGGGCGTCGGAACGTACGCCTCCCGATCGCTGCAGCTTGGTGGCGTCGCGGTCCAGAAGGCTGCCGTCGATGTCAGGGAGCAGGCGCGGCGGATTGCGGCGGACATGCTCGAGGCGAGCGAATCCGATCTTGAACTGGACGTTGATCGCGGCCTGTGGCACGTGCGCGGCGATCCGGAAGCCAGCAGGACATGGGCCGAGGTGGCCGGGCACGCGGGCGAGGACGGCCTGGCCGCATCGGTCAACTACACCGAGGGCCAGCCGACTTTCCCGTTCGGTACCCATCTCGCGGTCGCGGAGGTCGATACCGAGACCGGCAAGGCGACGATGGTGCGGCACGTCACCGTCGATGACGCCGGGACCGTGCTGAACCCGCTGCTGGCCGAGGGCCAGCGTCATGGTGGCATCGCCCAGGGCGTCGCTCAGGCGCTGCTGGAAGAGATGCGCTACGACTCGGAGGGCAACCCGGTCACCGGGACGCTGGTCGACTACGCGATCATCACCGCCGCGGAGCTACCCAGCTTCGAGTTGCTGGCGAGCGAGACGCCGGCCACCGTCAACCGGCTGGGAGCCAAGGGCATCGGCGAGGCGGGGACGATCGGCGCCACGCCGGCGACGCAGAACGCCGTCATCGACGCGGTCAGCCACCTGGGCGTGCGTCACATCGACATGCCGGTCACCCCCGAGCGGGTCTGGACCGCGATCAGCGAAGCGAGGGAGGGCCGGTGAAGGTCAGGCTGACGGCGAACGGCAACGAGGTCGCTGCCGAGGTGGAGGACCGCACGCTGCTCGTCCACTTTCTGCGCGATGTGGCCGGCCTCAGCGCGACCAACGTCGGTTGCGACACGAGCTCCTGCGGCGCCTGCACGGTGCTGCTGGACGGGCGGTCGGTGAAATCATGCACGGTTCTCGCGGCGCAAGCCGACGGGTGCGAGATCACGACCGTGGAGGGACTCGCCGATCCCGCGGGCGAGATGCACCCCGTGCAGGCCGCCTTCCGGGCCGAGCACGCTCTGCAGTGCGGGTTCTGCACTCCAGGAATGGTCATGGCCGCCGTCTCGCTGCTCGCGGAGAACCCCGACCCGACCGAGGAACAGGTCAGGACCGCCCTGGAGGGCAACCTGTGCCGGTGCACCGGCTACCACAACATCGTCAGGGCGGTGCTCGCCGCCGCCAGCGAGAGGCGGCCCAGTTGATCCCCGCACCTTTCACCTACAGGCGCGCGGCCTCGGTCGACGAGGCGCTCCAGCTGGCCATCGAAGGCGGCGAGGACGCGAAGTTCCTCGCCGGAGGGCATTCGCTGCTGCCGCTGATGAAGCTTCGGCTGGCCGTGCCGGAGACCCTCATCGACATCGGCCGGCTTGGCGAGCTCAGCTATATCAGCGAACAGGACGGTCACATCGCGGTCGGCGCCCTCACCAGCCACGACACGGTGGCCCGGTCGGACCTGCTAGCGGCCGAGCTGCCGCTGCTCGCGCATGCCGCCGGTCAGGTCGGCGACCCGCAGGTCCGGCATCGCGGCACGATTGGCGGATCCCTCGCGCACGCCGACCCGGCCGCGGACCTGCCCGCGGTGATCCTGGCCCTGGGCGCGAGGCTGGTGGCCCGCGGGCCCTCGGGTATCCGCGAGATCCCGGCCGCTGACTTCTTCCGCGACTTGTTCGAGACCGCCCTGCAGCCGGACGAGTTGCTGACCGAGATCCGCATCCCGAAGCCGCACGTAACCGGCTGGTCATTCCAGAAGTTCACCAAGCGCGGGATCGACTGGGCGATCGTGGGAGTAGCGGTGCAGGGCAGCAGCGTGGCGCTGGTGAACATGGGCTCCACGCCGCTTCGAGCCAGCGCGGTCGAGCGCGCGCTCGCGGCCGGCTCGGAGCCGCGCGACGCCGCGGCGCACGCGGCCGAGGGCACCAACCCGCCCGACGACCTCAACGGCGGGCGGACCTACCGGGAGCACCTGGCTCGCGTTCTCGTGGCCCGTGGGCTTGCGGAGGCCCGTTCACGCAACTGAGTGGTCGGGCGGCTCGCGCCTATCCGGCCCGACCGTTCAGGAGTTATACCGGTTTTCATCATTTTTTCGCCCAGCAGGCGGCCGGTAGATGCAGGCTGTGATCTCAAGGCGCCCGCAGCCCGGCCGGCTGGGAAGCATGCCCTGCCGGGCTTGCGCGCTTGGTGGCAGACTGGGCTGCGTCAGCGGTTTGCTCTCGCAGATCCGTAGTCGCGACGTGGGAGGGCGACATGGCACCTAGTTCGGACGTTTTCGGCGGCCCCGAGCCCGACGAGGAAGGCACCGATCTGCTGAGCGGGTCAGATCCCGGTGAGGACGAAGACGAGCTTGGCGGTCCCGAGCCTGACGAGGAAGACACTGACGTGCTCAGTGGATCAGATCCCGGTGAGGACGAGGACGAGTTCGGCGGTCCAGAGCCGGACGAGGAGGGCACGGACATCCTGCGCCCGCACTGAGCGGGCAGGTTGAGCCGGCGGGCGGTTGGCCTGGAGAATCTCCGTCAGTCAGCCGCCCGTCCCGGCGGTCCAGCGGGCCAGGAGCTGAGCTTCGCGCTCCGCGGAGATGCCGACACCGTCCGGCCGGCCTTCAAGCGCTCGATCTCCCGAACGGATGTCGGCAACCGTCTGGCGCAGCGGCCGGGGAGCCAGCCCGGTCGCGAACGCGGCCGCCGGGTCGGCCGAGTTCGCGTTGGCCTCATCCGGATCGCCCGCGTTCCACAGGGGCAGGGCCTGGCCATCGACGCCCTCGGCCAGCAGGAAGTCGGTGTCGACCCAGACCAGCCGCGTGCCGGCCGGCGCCACCTCGGCGGCGGCCGCCTCCAGCATCTGGCCAAAGCCGAACGGCGGAGCCGGGCTCACCGCGTGGAAAGCGCCGGTCACCGATCGCTCGACGAGGCCGATGCTCCAGGTTGCCTGGTCGCGCGCGTCGATGACCTGGATCGGATCCTCCGGCCGGCCGGGCGCCAGCACCGTTCCGCCGCGGGCTAGCCGGTCCACCCACCACGTGAGGCGATAAGAATGATCATGTGGTCCGACGACATAGGTGGGCCGGATGATCAGCGCTTCAGGCCCGTATATCTCGCCGGCAGCCCGCTCGCATTCGGCCTTCAATCCGCCGTAGTTTTCGAAGGTAACGAACTCGGCATCGGGGTCGGCGCAGTCCGCCAGCGGGGCACTTTCGTCGTAGCCCCAGGGCAGTGGCAGCTTATACGCGGACACGCTCGAGACAAGCACGGGCCGGCCACCCCGCCGGCCGAGCGCTGAGGCGAGCGAGCGCACCTGGCGCGGGAAGTAGGCGCACACGTCGATGGTCGCGTCCCAGCTGCCGTCGGCCAGCGTGGACAGGTCGCCGTCGCGATCGCCGATCAGGTGGGTGGCTTGCGGGAACAGGTCGCTTCCGGTCTTGCCCCGGTGGAACAGGGTGACGTCGTGGCCGCCGTCGACCGCGGCTTGCGCGATGTACCGGCCGACGAACGCCGTGCCGCCGATGATCAGGATCCGCATCAGGCGGCCGTCAGCGCGGCAAGTTGCGCCGAGATTGTCGCCGCAGCCGGAAACGTCAGGCCAACGAGTGTCACGTGCTTCCATCGCAGGATGCCCTCGGCGTCAACGACGAAGACCGACCGGCGCAGTCCGGCTCCGCCGAGAGTGATCCCGTACAGGCGGCTGACCTTGAGGCCCTCGTCGGCCAGCAGCGGGAACGCCAGGTTGTACCGGCGGGCGAACTGCTCGTGGCTGGCCAGGCCCTGCGGGCTGATCGCCCACACGTCCGCGCCGAAGTTCGTGAAGTTCTCCAGGCCAGAGGTGTAGGAGCACAGCTGCTTGGTGCAAACGCTGGTGTTGTCGCCTGGATAGAACGCAAGCACGACCGGGCGCCCGCGGTGCGCCGAGAGCGTGTACTCCGCCGCCACGGCATCGCCGTCCTTGACCACCACGCCGGAAAGGGTAAATTCCGGGGCGGCCCGGCCAGTGACCGGTGTCTTGGCCAACGCGTCATCCTCCTGGGCTCGATGATGATCCCCGCCAAAGCCTACGTGCTTGAGACGGTATGAGGCGGTCCCGTCGGCGCGCACCAGCCGGCCTCTCCTGGGTATGGTGGCGCAATGACCGAGACGTCCTTTACGGCGGGCGCGATCGCCGGCTGGGAGAGCGGCGAGGGCGCGCCGGTGCTGTTCCTGCATGGCGGGCCAGGGATGAACGACTACGGCCGGATGCTCGGGCCGGAGGTGGCGGACTGGCGCCTCCTCTGCTTCCAGCAGCGCGGCATCAGCCCGTCCGCGACCGGCGGTCCGTTCACGCTCGAGCAGCACGTCGCCGACGCCGCGGCCGTGCTGGATGCCCGCGCCGTGCGGCGGGCCATCGTGGTGGGCCACTCGTTCGGTGCCCACCTGGCGCTCCACCTGGCCGTCTCTCGGCCTGACCGGGTGGCCGCACTCGTCCTCGTGGACGGCCTGGGCGTGATCGGTGACGGCGGCTTGGCCGATGTGGGCACGGCGCTGGCGGCCCGCCTGCTGCCGGAGGCCGCCGAGCGGTTGCAGCACATCGCGGCCGAGCTCGGCGACGGCGAGCCGGACGACGACATCGCGAGCGAGCAGCTCCGCCTGGTGTGGCCCGGCTATTTCGCCAACCCAGGTTCCGCGCCGGAGCCGGGTGACCTGCGGGTCTGCGTAGCCGCGCACAAGGGCGCAGTTGCCTCGGTGACGCAGCACCTGGCGGCTGGGTTCGCGGGCCGCCTGGCGGAAATCTCCGTGCCGGTCATCTCCGTACTCGGCGAGCTCAGCCCGATGCCGGTGAGCCAGGGCCAGCAGACGGTCGCGCTGATATCCGGCGCCGAGGTCAGGATCATCCCGGCCGCGGGGCACCTGCCGTGGCACGAGCGGCCGGGCTGCGTCGCCGATGCGCTCGCGAGCGCGCAGAACCGGATCGGCCAGGCCGACCTGGCGGCCGGCTGAGCGGCGCCGGACTGCTGTGCGCCATGATGACGGGCGTGGCTGATCCGCCGGGGGAGTATCGCCTGTACTCCGACCTGGCGAAGTGGTGGCCGCTGATCTCGCCGGTAGAGGAGTACGAGCAGGATGCGGCGTCGCTGGCGCGTGCGTTCGAGTCGGCGCTGGTGCCGGTCCGGCGCGTGCTGGACCTGGGCAGCGGTGGCGGCCACGTGGCCTGGCACCTGAAGCGGCGGTTCGCCCTCACGCTGGTGGACCGGTCCGCGGAGATGCTGGCCGTGTCGCGCGAGCTCAACCCCGAGTGCGAGCACACCCGCGGCGATATGTTCACGATCCGGCTCGGCCGCCTCTTCGATGGCGTGCTGGTTCACGACGCGGTCGACTACGTCACGACGGAGAAGGATCTTCTGCTGGTAGCGCAGACCGCGTTCGCGCACTGCGGTCCCGGCGGCGTCGCGGTGTTTGCGCCCGACCACACGGCCGACACGTTCCGGCCCGGCACCGGCGGCGGTGGCGGCGCAGACGAGACGGGCAGGCGGGCGAGCTTCCGGGAGCGGAGCCGCGACCCCGACCCGGCTGACGAGTGGATCGAGGTGGAGTACGAGTTCACGCTCCGCGACGCGGACAACCGCGTGCAGGTGGTGCGCGAGTCGCACAGACTCGGCTCGTTCCGATATGAAACCTGGAATCGGGTGCTGGCTGCGGCGGGGTTCGACCCCGAGCCGGGCAACGTGGCGGCCGCCAACGCCGGGTCGCAGGACGCGCCCGGGCTGCGGCACTTGTTCGTCGGGCACCGCCGGTAGCCGGCGTATGCTCGTGGTCGTGCGCATCTGAGCCTGATCTGCCCGAGGACCTCCTGTCCGGCTGGCCTTTGTCATGACCTCTCAAGCCGACAAGGAGCTTTCGCATGCTGACGCATCAGCAGATCTTGCATTTCCGCACGTTCGGGTACGTGACGCTGCGCGGCCTGCTCAGTCTTGCCGAGG
>JASIBJ010000347.1 GCA_030045215.1 Streptosporangiaceae bacterium
GGCGGCCGACTTCTACTCGCAGAACTTCGAGAAGCCGGCCGTGACGGACTCCGATGTGGTGCCGTCGGTGGCAGAGCAGATCTACTCCGAACTCGGCGGCTGATCGGCCGCCGGGACACGCTACCGTCGTTCTCCGAGCCTCGAGACACCGCGCCGCGCAGGATGTCCTCGGGCTCAGCCTGCTGGATCAGAGTTGCCTGCGGCCGGCGGCATCAGCGGCGGCGGCCCGTTCCCGCAAAGATCGGACCGAATTTTCGAGAGCATGCTGATGACCCTCGGCTCTCCCGCCGGGTTCGGATATGCCCCGTGCGCCGGAAGCCCCGCGCCGGCAGTCTCGCCGGGCTGTTAGTCGGCTGCCAGGTCGGCCGCGAATCCGCGTTCATTACCTGCGCTTGCTTGAGTCATTAATGGCGGACTCGTTTATTACTATCGGCCTCGGGAATGGCCGATGACAGCATGCAAAATTAATGAGCGCAGTTAGTCCGCCCGAGTTCCATACGGGAATCCCGTCGGCGAGGGACGGGGCGTACTGTCGCGAGTCGCTCTGACTTGAGGGTGGGGGCTTTCCATGCTTCAGCACGTGACGTCGCAGCTCCAGGCCGACCTGTTCCTACTGCACGCGCCCAGCGTCTACGACTTCCGCGAACGGGACGACATGCTGTTCGCGTACCTGAGCGATAGCGACAGCGTGAACGTGACTTCGATCTACGAGATGTATCCGATCGGATGGTTCTCAATAAAGCAGCATCTAGCCGACAACGGCATGGACGTGAAGATAGTGAACGTCGCTTCGCTCATGCTCATGCACCCTCAGCTGGACGTCAGGAAACTGCTGGGCCGCCTGGAGGCGCCTATCTTCGGATTCGACCTGCACTGGATGACACAATGTCATGGCGCCATTGAGCTCGCCGCCGAGCTCAAGAAGGTGCACCCGGACGCGCTGACAATCTTCGGCGGCATCTCGGCGACGTACTTCGCGCAGCAGCTCATTACCTACCCCAGCGTCGACGTCGTGGTCCAGGGCTACGACACGCTCGAGCCCGTCGCCGAGTTGGTCCGGCGGGTCCGGGGCGGCAGCAGGGACTTCACCTCGATTCCCAATCTGCTCTACAAGACCAGCGGGGAGGTTCAGGCCACCGGTTTCACCCACAAGCCGACCACCAATTACAACAATGCTCGCAATGACTGGTCCTACTACCGGGAGACGCCGAACCCCGGCCTGTCGGCATCCAAACTCATCATGACCCTGCCCAACACCGGCTGCGCGCACGACTGCGGCTGGTGCGGCGGATCGCGCTTCGCTTACCGCAACATCATGGGCGTGCGGAAAACCCTCGTGCAGAAGGATCACGACCTCGTCGTCGAGGAGCTCCAGACGATGCGGGAGGCCGCGAAGCACACCTCGATCTACGCACTGCAGTGCTACTCGGAGAACAAGACGCGGATGCATCAGTACCTGGATGCCGTCCGGGAGGTCGGCTACAAGAGTGTCTCCTTCGAGCAGTTCAACCTGACGCCGCCGGACACGCTGAAGAAGATGGGCGAGTCCACCGATGCGTACATCATGCTGTCCCCCGAGTCACACGACCCGAAGATCAGCGCCGCGGCCGGCCGGGGCACCTACACGATGGAACAAATGGAGAACTGGATTCCCCGTGCCCTGGACGCCGGGGTGAAGGGCGTCATGATCTGGTTCTTCATCGGCATGCCCTACCAGGACCGCCAGTCAGTCCTCGACACCATCGCCTACTCTGAGCGGCTAATCCGAAAGTTCGGCGGCTGGGCGGCGTTGCCGCTCATCTGCCCCATGGTGCCGTTCCTGGACCCGGGCTGCCGGTTCTTCGAGGAGCCGCAGCAAAACGGCTACCGCATCTACTACCGCACGCTCGAGGAGCACCGGCAGGCGATGATAGAGCCGCTGTGGTACCGGCGGCTGAACTACGAGACCGAGTGGCTCAGCCGACGCGAGCTGCAGGACATCTCCTACGAGGCGATCGCCCGGCTGGTAGAGATCAAGGGCGAGTACGGGGTGCTGCCGCCGCAGTTCTGCACGGCTGTCCTGTCCACCATCGACGAGACACGCACGTTGCTCGGCGAGATGGAGCGGGCGCTGACGCTCGACGGGTCACTGCCCGCCAGCCTCCGCGCCCAGATGCGTGTCTACAACCGCAAGATCCTGGCCTACTCCAGTGATCAGATCATCCCCGTCCGCCGTCCGTTCGGCGGTCGCTGGTTCGACGACGTCACCGTTCCGCCGGAGATGATCGAGGACATCCTGCGATCCCAGCGCGATCTGGTTCCTCATCTGACCGACGTCGCGGTCTGACCGCGGCCCGCGCCGGCGCGAGTGAGGGTCCGTCAATCCGCACTGGCAGCGCGCGCGGCCCGCGTACCTGGCCGACCGACCACCGCACCGCCGCCGGGTCGGTCAGGCTGAAGCTCGGGATCCGCTCCAGCCAGACCTCCATGGCGACGCGCAGCTGCATCCGGGCCAGGTGGGACCCGACGCACCGGTGGATGCCGAGGCCGAACGCTGCGTGCCGGTTGACCTCTCGGTCGATGATCACCTCGTTGGCCCGGTCGAACTGCGCGGGGTCGCGATTGGCGGCGGGGAACGACAGCAAGATCCAGTCGTCGGCCTTCATGTCGACGCCGCGCCAGTGCATGGGCCCCTTGACCAGCCGCGCCATCGTCACCGGCGCGTAGGCGCGCAGCAGCTCTTCCATCGCGACCGGCAGCAGTCCGGGGTCAGCGACGAGCCGCTCTCGATCGCGGGGGTTGCCAGCTAGGTGCCACAACGCGGCGCCGATCGCACTCCAGGTCGTGTCGATCCCCGCGACCAGGAGCAGCGTCATCGTCCCGACCACGTGCGCTGCATCGAGCTTGCGGCCGTCCAGCTCCGTGTCGATCAAGAACGAGGTGAGGTCGTCGCGTGGGCTCTCGAGATGTTCGTGCACCTGCGCCAGCAGGTAGTAGAACAGCGCCGACATCTTGGTGACGCGCTCCTGCTGCGGCAGGTTGATGCCCTCGAGCGTGTTCTGGGCGAACTCGCGCAACTGCGGCCCGTCCTCCTCGGGGAAGCCGAGCATGTCGGCGATGACGCGCATGGGGATGTGCTGCGCGTAATCGGCCGCTGCGTCGACGACGTCCCGGTCGTCGAAAGCGTCAATGAGCGAGTGGCAGAAGGCGCGAAGAGCGGCTTCCCTGGCGCTCACCGCGGTCTTGGTGAAGGCGCGCAGCAGAAGCTTCCTGGCGCCGTGGTGGAACGGCGGGTCAGAGGTGATCGGCGGGGAGCCGCCCATCGGCGCCAGGTCGGCCGGCGGCCGGAAATTGCCCATGATGATCGAGCGTGAGGAAAACTGCTCGGTGTCGTGGGCGATAGCCGAGACATCCTCGTACCTCGTCGGCAGCCATGCGCCGCCGAACCGGTTCGTGTGCGCGATCGGGCAACGCTGACGGAGGTCGTCCAGGATCGGGTATGGGTCGGCGGCCCATTCGCCCTCCATGTGGGAGAAGTCGGTCGCCCAGTCCGACACCGGGCCGGTGACGATCTCGCTACGGGTGCCGTGCGACTGGCTCTCCCGCTTCTCCCACCGATCTTCCCCCAGCCGGTTCTGGGCGGTCACGTCACGTCCCCTCGATCAACCTGATCGCGTGCTCGGGGCAGTTGAGCTCCGCCCGGCGAGCGTCCTGCTCGTTCCCGAGCGGCACCACACCGTCTGCGAGCACCTTTCCGTAGCCTTCTTCGTCCTCACCGAAGAGGCCGGGAGCGAGGTCATAGCAGCGCCCGTGCCCCTGGCAGAGATCGGTCTCAATCTGCAGTTTCACCAGGGCATTCCTCTCCGTTGGTCCCGGCTGCGGCTGCGTCGCTGACCTTGCGCTTCGCCTGGCGGACAAGCCCGATCACGGCAGCTCCGTGAAACCGTACCTGTGCCCCGAAGACCGCGAGTTAGACCGTCCATTACTCGTATTTTCTTAAGTCATTAATAGTCCGATCTGTTTACCGCTATCAGTGGCGGGAATGGCCATGAGCCGAAACATTACTCGTGCGAACAGCATTCCGGGGCTGAGAGGAGTTCCCATCCATGGGACTGGCAATCCCTTCCGCCGAGGTCCTCGCCACTGAGGGCTACTCTACTGTTCCCTCGCCGTTCTCGATGGATCACGACACCTTCCGCGACTTGGGTTATCGCTTGGTCGATGCGCTCGCCACGTACCTGGACAAGCTTCCGCAGGAGCCTGTTTACCAGCCTTTGCCGACAGCGGTGCGGCGAGAACTGGAGAAAATGTGTGTTCCGGCCAATGGGGTGCCGGCTGAGGAAGTAATAGATGACTTTATGCGACTGGTGTTGCCTTATGGTCGCGGCCAGAATCATCCGTGCTTCGCCGCATTCGTTGACCCGGCGGCATCCAAATTGAGCATGCTCGCGGCCTTTGCTTCCGCCGTTACCAACACCAGCGGGGCGGGCGGGAACTACGCCGCCATCTACATAGAGCAGGCCGCCGTTCGCTGGCTGATGGAGCTCATCGGCTTCCCGCAGGAGAGCAGCGACGGGGTCCTGCTGGGCGGCGGGTCGGATGCGAACCGGCACTGCCTGGAGGTCGCACGGCACTGGGGCGCTAAGGTCAACGGCTTCGACCTCAGGACCGACGGCCTGCACGGCCAGCCACGGCTCGTCATGTACATGTCCGACGAAGGCCATTCCTGCCTGGAGAAGGCAGCCTTCACCCTAGGGCTCGGCACTCCGCGCAAGGTGAGCACGGACGCGGACTTCCGCATGGACCTCGCCAGCCTGCGGGCCGCTGTCGCTGCCGACCGGCGGGCCGGTCACCGTCCGTTCCTGGTCGCGGCGAACGCGGGCAGCGTCAAGACGGGCGCCATCGACCCGCTGTCTGAACTCGCCGACTACTGCCAGCAGAACGGTCTCTGGCTGCACGTGGACGGCGCCTACGGCGGCTTCGGGGTTCTGGACTCGCGGCTCGCGGGCCTTTACTCAGGGCTCGAGCGCGCTGACTCGGTCGCGCTCGACCCGCACAAGTGGCTCGCGGTCGCGATCGGCACTAGCTGCGCGATGGTCCGCGACGGTGCACTGCTGCAGGACACCTACAAGCTGATCCCGTCCTACCTCCGCCTGCCGGCCGGCCAAGGATTCGTCGGGGAGATCTGGTACTCCCACCGCAGCGCGGAACAGACCAGGGACTCCGGGCGAGCGCTTAAAACGTTCTGGAACATCCAGCAGGCGGGCCGGGCGGGGCTGGAGGCTCACGTCCGCCGACACATCGACCTTGCCCGTTACCTCGAGCACGTCATTGAGGCCAGCCCCGACCTGGAGCTGGTCGCCAGCGGGCCGCTGACCGCGGTGTGCTTCAGGTACGCACCAGCCGGCCTGCGCGACGAGGAGAGCCTGGCCCGCCTGAACCAGGAGATCATGGCGGACGTTCAGGTCGGCGGGCGGGCATTCCTGGCCGGCGCCGACATCCGCGGCCGGTTCGCGCTTCGGTCCTGCGCGCTGCACTACGCGCTCGACGAGAGCCACGTGGACGCGATAGTTGACGCGGTCAGGGAAGCGGGGCAGCGGCGGCTGGCGACCGTGCCGATGCAGGCGAGCGGCGAGTCGGCGGGCGCCGCGCTGGCCAGCGGTGAGTCGGCGAGCAGCCAACTGACCAGCAACAGACTGACCAGCAACAGACTGACCAGCAGCGAACTGGCGAGTGCGGGCCTGACGGTTGCGGCGGCAGACGCAGGGTGCACGTCATGAGCGGCACCCTCACCACCGGTCCCCGCCACCGCAGGACCCCGACGCCGGCCCCGGCGCAGGCGCGGTTCACGCTCGCGGTCGCGGCGGGCAAGGCGGCAGGCGTCGCGTCGAGGGCCCTTGGACGCGGCGGCGGGACGAGCTTCCCTGGAGCCATCGCCCGCCGGATCGACCCGCGCGTGCTGCGGAAGGTCGCGGCGGTCAGCAACGCGCGGACCGTAGTCGTTACCGGGAGCAACGGCAAGACGACGACCTGCCGCATGCTCGCAGCGCTGGCCGAGGCCGGCGGCCTGAAGGTCACCCAGAATCGCACTGGCTCGAACCTCCTGCAGGGAGTGATCTCGGCGGCAGTGCACGGCGCGGACCTGTTCGGGCGGATGGATGCGGAACTGCTGCTGCTGGAGGTGGATGAGGGAACCGTGCGGCGCGTGATTCCGGATATGCAGCCCGATGTGTTCGTGGTGACCAACATCTTCCGTGATCAGCTCGACCGTTTTGGGGAGCTTTACTCGATGGCGCGCATGCTGCAGACGGTCGTGCAGTCGCTGCCCTCCTCGGCCACCGTTGTTCTCAACGCCGATGATCCGCTCGTGGCCAGCCTGCCCGACGGAACCGGCTCTGCGGCCACCGCGACCGGGACGGCCGCGCGCGTGCTGTGTTACGGCATCCAGGACCGCAGCATGGCCTGCAAGGTGCCCGAACATTCGGCCGACACCATCCGGTGCGTGCGCTGCCAGCACGCGCTCACCTACCGGGCAGTGCACCTCTCCCACCTGGGCGACTACAGCTGCCCCGCATGCGGGACCTCCCGCCCCCAGCTGGACGTCGCCGTGTCGTCGATCCGGCCGTCACCCGCCGGCGGATCTGATGTGACCTTCGAGACGCCAGCCGGCCCGATGGCGCTGCGCGTACCGCTGGCTGGGGTGCATAACGTCTACAACGCCGCCGCCGCCCTGGCCTGCGTGACCGCGCTGTCGTTGCCCCAACCGCTCGAGCCCACGCAGGCGCGGCTGGCAATGGCCGGCGTGCGCACCGCGTTTGGCCGACTGGAGGAGATCAGGGCGGGCGACCGGCAGGTGACGCTCGCGTTCGTCAAGAACCCGACCTCCTATAACACCACGCTCCGCGAGGTCCTATGCCGGCCCGGCCGCAAGCACGTGCTGGCCGCGCACAGCAACACGGTGGTCGACGGGGAGGACTTCGCCTGGCTCTGGGACGTCGACATCGAGGCACTTGCCCCGCACCTCGCAAGCCTGATCGTCAGCGGGACCAGGGCCGAGGAGGTGGCCCTGCGATTCAAGTACGCCGGGGCCGACCCAGCGCTCGTCCGGGTGATCCCCGATCGCACGGCGGCGCTGCAGGTAGCGCTAACCCAGCCGCAGCCGGGCGAGACGCTTCACATATTCGCCGGCTACACCCCCATGCGCGAGCTCCGCGGCGTCATGCAGCGACGCGGCTGGGTGTCGCCATCCTGGGAGGAATGACGAGATGACGCAGACTCCGGTGGCGATCCGCATCTGCTACCTCTATCCACGGCTGCTGAGCGTGGCCGGCGACAGGGGGAACCTGTTCGCCCTCGCGCAGCGCTGCGAATGGCGCGGCATCCGCTACAGCGTGACCGAGGCCGACGTGGGCGAGGTCCCCGATCTCGCCCAGGCCGACCTGATCCTGCTGCACGGCGGTCAGGACCGGGAGATGACCGCCGCGGCCAGCGATCTTGCGGCGAAGGCCGGCCCGCTCCGCGAGGCGATCGAGACTGACGCCGTCGTCCTCGCCGTGTGCGCCGGATATCAGCTCCTCGGCCGGTACTACCAGCCACCGGCCGGGCCGGCGATCGAGGGCGTCGGGGTGCTCGACGTGGTGACCGAAGGCGGACCGACCCGCTTCATCGGCCACGTCGCGGCCGAGTGCGATCTAGGTTCCGGGCGGGGCGGCGAGCTCACCGGTTTCGAGAACCACAGCGGCCGCAGCTATCTGGGCAAGGGCGTGGAACCCCTCGCGCGGGTGCTCGCCGGGGCGGGCAACAACGGCGAGGACGGCACGGAGGGCGCGCGCTACCGCCAGGTGTATGCCACCTACCTGCACGGACCGGTGCTTCCGAAGAATCCATGGCTGGCCGATCACCTGCTCGCCACGGCGATAGCGCGCCGCCACCCCGACTTCGGCCCGCTGGCCCCGCTGCCAGACGAGGCAGAAGAGCAGGCACACGCCGCCGCGCTCCGGCTCGCGAAGGGCCGGCTCACCCGGTTGCGCGGGGCCGCGGCCGTGAGGTCGCGGATTGGCTTGTCGGCCCTGCTCCCGGCACGGCTCCAGGCGCCGCCGGCGAAGCCAGCGACCAGCGCGAACCAGGATGCCCCGACCCCGGACAAGGACAAGGACAAAGACCCGGCATGGACTTCTCACTGAGCGCCGAGCAGTGCGAGCTGGCGGAAGCGGCAACCGCGTTCGCCCGGCAGGAACTCGGTCATGACCTGGCCAAGCTCGATGACGCGGGCGAGTTCCCGAGGGACGCGTGGCGAGCGTGTGCCAAGTTCGGGATCCAGGGCCTGCCGGTCCCGGCCGCCTTCGGCGGCGCCGGCGCGGACGTCCTGACCACCACGCTCGTCATGGAAGCGCTGGGATACGGCTGCTCCGACAACGGGCTGCTCTTCTCGCTGAACGCCCAGATGTGGAGCGTCGAGCACCCGCTGGTGACCTTCGGCACGCCGGAGCAGCAGCACGCGTACCTGCCGGGGATGGTCGCGGGGGACATCATCGGCGGGCACGCGATGACCGAGCCCGGCTCAGGGTCCGACGCGCTGCACATGCGCACACGTGCCGAGCGGTGCGGCGACGAGTACGTCCTCAACGGCGAAAAGCAGTTCATCACGAACGCGCCGGTTGCCGACGTGCTGCTGGTTTATGCCTCGGTTGCCGGCCGGCCGGGCCTCGCCGGACTGTCCGCGTTCCTGGTCGACGCCGGGACGCCGGGCCTGCGGGTGACCAGCGGCTTCGAGAAGATGGGCCTGCGGACCTCGCCGATGGGCGAGATCGCGCTGACCGACTGCCGCGTCCCGGCGTCGAGCCGGCTCGGGTCCGAGGGTGCCGGGATGGCGATCTTCAACTCGTCGATGGAGTGGGAGCGAAGCTGCCTGTTCGCGAGCGCAGTCGGTGCGATGCGGCGCCAGCTTGACGCCTGCGTCGCCTATGCCCGAGCGCGCGAGCAGTTCGGCCAGCCCATCGGCAAGTTCCAGGGCGTGGCCGGCAAGCTCGCCGACATGTACGTGCGGCTGGAAGCGGCGAAACTGATGCTCTACCGGGTCGCCTGGCTCAAGCAGGAGGGCAGGTCCGCCCCGGCCGAGGCCGCAGCCGCGAAGCTGTTTACCAGCGAGGCCTGGGTGCAGTCGAGCCGCGATGCGATCCAGGCCCACGGGGCGTGGGGATACCTGAAGGAAGCCGGGATCGAGCGCGACCTGCGGGACGCGATCGCCGGCACCATTTACTCGGGAACATCGGAAATCCAGCGCGTGATCATCGCCCGGATGCTGGGCCTGTAAACCGCACGGGAGCCTGTCAACCGCACGGAAATCGGGGGACGAAAGCAAATGGCGTATCTGCTGCAGCACCTGCTGACCGAGACCGCCGCCCGCACACCGCAGCGGCTCGCCGTGGTGTCGGGCGATTGCCGGCTCACTTATGAGGAGCTGGACCGGCTGAGCACCAAGGTGGCGCGGTCACTGCGGCGCATGGGCGTCGCGCAC
Organism: Streptosporangiaceae bacterium; assembly: GCA_030045215.1. The sequence continues at coordinate 9,497 of JASIBJ010000347.1, forward strand.
GGAGACCGCGTGGCGCTCCTCGCGCCCAAGTCGGCGGCTGCGGTGGCCGGCCTGTACGGGGTGCTCAAGGCCGGGGCCTGCTACGTGCCGCTCGACCCGAAGGCGCCCGCCCGGCGGCTCGGCTACGTGATCCGTGACAGCGGCGCCACCGTGATCATCGCGGACGAGGGGCGGCTGGAGCTGGCGGCAACCCTGGCCGCTGACCTGCCCAAGCCGGGAACCGTGCTCGCGATGGGGCTGTCCGGACGGCGGGGCGCCGACATCGCCGCCTGCGTCCAGGCGTACCACGCCGCGATCCGGCCGTGGGCCGAGGTCGCCGCCGAGTCAGCGGAGCCTCTGGACGAGGACGTGGCGATCGAGACCGACCTCGCCTACATCCTCTATACGTCCGGCTCGACCGGCACCCCGAAGGGAGTCATGATCTCCCACCGCAACTCGCTGACGTTCGTGGAGTGGGCGGCCGCGGCCGCCGGGCTCACGGCCGAGGACCGCGTCTGCAGCCCTGCGCCGCTCCACTTCGACCTGTCAGTTTTCGACATCTTCGCCACTTGCCGGGCGGCCGCCTGCATGAGCGTTATCCCGGACGGCACCACCACATTCCCCATATCGATCGCGCAGTGGCTGGAGTCCGAACGCCTCACGGTCTGGTACTCCGTGCCGTCGGTGCTCACGCTACTGGCGTGCTTCGGCAGCCTGGCCCAGTTCGACCTCTCCCGGCTCCGGACGGTGATCTTCGCCGGAGAGGTCTTCCCGCCCAAGTACCTGGCTCGGCTGATGGCCGAGCTGCCGCACTGCCGCTACCTCAATTGGTACGGACCGACCGAGACCAACGTGTGCACCGCCTTCGAGGTGACCGTCGGCGACGCTGACGCCGGCCCGGTCCCCATCGGCAGGGCCTGCACCAACACCGAAGTCTTCGCGGTCACCAGCGACGGCCGCAGGGTGTCGTCCCCCAGCGAGGATGGCGAGCTCTACGTGCGCGGCCCGGCGCTAATGCGCGGGTACTGGGGGCAGCCGGCCAAGACACGGGAGGTCCTGGTGCCGCACCCCCTCGGCGGCGAGCACGGAGAGCTCGTCTACCGGACCGGTGACCTGGTAACCCTCGGGCCGGAGGGGAATTACATCTACCTCGGCCGCCGCGACTCCATGGTGAAAATCCGCGGCTACCGGGTGGAACTGGGGGAAGTGGAAGCTGCCCTCTACCGGCACCCGGCCGTCCGGGAGGCGGCCGTGGTGCCCGTGCCGGACGAGTTGCTCGGCAGCCGCCTGCGGGCAGTCGTCGCGATCGACGAGGCGGTCGGCAGCGCTGGCAGCCTGACCCGGGAAGCGCTGCTTGACCACTGCCGGCAGTGGCTGCCGGCCTACATGGTCCCGGATATCGCAGAGTTCCGCGAGGCGCTGCCGAGAACTTCGACCGGCAAGGTCGACCGGACCCGGCTCGCCCGCGAGTAGCGCGAAGGGTCGCAGCGCCGTGACGACGGCAGCCGAGCAACACAGGAGATAGGCAGGAGAAAGGTACGCACATGGAAACGGTCATCAACGACTACATCAGCCAGGAATTCGTCCGGGACTCGGCGCTGCTCCCCCTGACGGACGAGACGTCCCTGCTCGAGAGCGGCATTCTCGACTCGCTGAGCCTCCTCCAGCTGGTGGTCTTCCTGGAGGAGCGCTTCGGGGTCACGGTGGGCGACGCGGATCTGCTTCCCCAGAACTTCGAGACCGTGAAAACTATCTGCGCGTACCTGCGCTCCCGCGAGCCCGAGATGCAGAATGCGCAGGGCTAGCAAGCGCGCCCGGCATCTGCTGTTCAGCGCGGAGGGAGTGGCCTACTGGGCGGCAGCCGCGCCGATGCTGGCGCGGCTGCCGGCCGCCGTCGGTTACCGCGTCGCGTGCTGGCGCGGTGACTGGCTCTGGCGCGGTCAGCCGGGCAAGCGGGCCGAGTTGGCGCGTAACCTGCGATCGCTCCTTTGCGACGAGCTGACCTCGACCACGGAGCACGAGCTCACGCGGGAGTGGTTCAGGAACGCCTCATGCGAGGCGGTCGACATCAAGCGGCTGCATGGCAGCGGTGAAGCGCTGCGCCGCCTGGTCGAGATCCGCGGGCAGGAACACCTCAACGCGGCGCTGGCTCAGGGCAAGGGCGCGATCGTCTGCTCGGCCCACTTCGGGTCCTTCGACAGCGCATTCTCGATACTCGGCGCCTGCGGCTACCCCGTTACCACCATCGGGCGCTGGCAGCACAACTACACCCTGGGACTCTCGGCCGCCGAGCGGCGGTTCTGGGACCGGGTCTACGCCCGGCCGCTGCGCCGCCACCGGAAGCGCCCGAACATCGAGCCGTGGAAGGGCCGGTTCGACGTCGCGGCGCGGGCCGCGAGCACGCTGCGCGCGGGCGAGGTGCTGACGATCGCCATCGACGCGCCGCCGCTCGATTGCGATCTGGACCGTGCCGTCGAGGTTCCATTCCTCGGAGGCCAGGCCAGGTTGCTGCCAGGGGCAGTGGCGATCGCGCAGGCAACCAAGGCCCCGGTGCTGATGTGCTTCGCCTACCGCTGCCCCGACCACCGCCACCAGGTCCTCGAGATCTCCGCACCCATCTCGATGGACGGCGACACAGCCACTGCCTTCGCACGCTGCGCCGCGGCCGTCAGCGCGGCCATCGTCAGGAAGCCGGCGCACTGGCGTTACTGGGCGAGCCCGGTCGATCTAACCACGCTCGGCCTGCTCCCGGCCGCGCCGGAAGAGTCCCGGGTGCGGGAGGCCTTGCCGCTTGTCGACATCGAGCTGCCCCCGTTCACCGAGGCGGGCGAGAGTCCGCTTCCGGCGACGCACGAGACACCGTTACAGCTCCCCGAGAGGGATCGAGGCGGGTACCGGGCCGGCGCACGCCGGACGGCCGACGCGGCGATGGCCGGTGCCGGCACCGCGATGGCCGCCAGCCGCCCGGTCGAGAGCTCTCGGCGTGGTTCGGCTAGTTTGACGCATTGTCAACCATATGGCACCCTCGGTAGCTGAACTAAATACGGATTCACCTGCTTAGGTACGTTTAGCGTGGTATGGAAGGCGTCCGGGCGGGGCTGCCGGTCCACGTCTCCCCCGAGGGCCCACCATCATGAGGTTGCGTCACACGTCCATCCGCCTGCGGATGATCATGCTCGTCCTGGTACCGCTGCTGGCCCTGATCCTGGTCTACGGATACGCGGTCGCGGGCCAGGTCAGCACGGCGGTAGGCCTTGCCAACGCCGGCAAGATCAGCAGCACGACCATTACGCCGGTCACCGACACGATGATGGCGCTCAGCGCGGAGCGCTCGGCCGCTGCCGACTACCTGACCTCCCGCTCAAGCCGGGCAATGGCTGCCTACCAGCAGGACGAGTCCGCCACCGATGCGCAGTTCCGCGTGGTCAAAACCATCACCAAGTCCGGGCCGGTTACGGCGAACGCGACCCCGCTGGATAAGGCGGACGCCGCCACCTTCGTGCGCGACGACGACGGCGCATTGCAGGCCTTGCGCAGCGAAGTCGTCGGCGGCACGATCGGCCGGACGGCCGCGATCAACGCCTATAGCGCCATCATGAGTGACGGCCTCCGCGTGGCCGAGCAATCGCTCCAGGAAAGCTACGTGAGTCAGTCCCTGGCCATCACGGCGCGGGCGGAGGCGAGCCTCTACGGGGCCGAGATGATCGCGCTTGAGGAGAACGACATTTACTCCGGCGACGTCACGACCGGGCCGATGCCGGCCGCGGACCAGAAGGAGTTCGCACAGCTAGCTGGCCTTCGGCAGTACCTAGTCGCCGACGCGGTACCGCAGCTCGACGCAGAGGCCAGCGGCCTGCTGCACAACGAGTTCCCGCCCACGCTGTCAGCCGCCCTGACCAGCGACGAGAATGCGATCATCGCCGCCCCGGCCGACTCCGCTAAGCCGGCGGTGCCGTTGACGATCTGGCAGCCGACCGTCGAGTTGTACGCAAGCCATCTCGAGGTCGTGCTGACCAAGAGCCCGGCCTGGATCCAGTCGCAGGTAGCGTCCTCGGCCCGCAGGGCCCTGACGACGCTGATCGTGGCGGCGAGTCTTGGCCTGCTCGCGGTCATCGCCTCGATCGTCTTCTCGCTGCTCATGGGCCGGCGCCTCATGCGCAGGCTGACGAGCCTGCGGGAGGAGGCCCTGGAGCTTGCGCACGACCGCCTGCCGACGGTGATGGCCAGGCTCCGCGACGGCGAGACCGTCGACGTCGACGCGGAGGCCCCGCTCGTCGAGGCCGGCGTCGACGAGATCGATCAGGTGCATCAGGCCTTCAACACCGTGCATCGCGCCGCCATCGCGGCCGCGATTGACGAGACCAACCTGCGCCGCGGCATCAACCAGGTCTTCCGCAACCTGGCCAGGCGCAGCCAGGCCTTGCTGCATCGTCAGCTCGGCCTGCTCGACGGCATGGAGCGAAGGGCCGAGGAGCCTGAGCAGCTCGAGGACCTGTTCCGCATCGACCACCTGACCACCCGCATGCGGCGGCACGCTGAGGGCCTGATCGTGCTCGCCGGAGACGCCCCGGGGCGCAGTTGGCGGCAGCCCGTCATCTTCATCGACGTCGTCCGCGCGGCCGTCGCGGAGGTCGAGGACTACCAGCGGGTCCGGGTTGAGGTCCGCTCCAAGGCGGCCCTGGCCGGCCCGGCCGTCGCCGACGTTGTCCACCTGCTGGCAGAGCTGATCGAGAACGCCGCTGTCTACTCACCACCGAACACGGTGGTCCGCGTGCAGGGTGAACTCGTCGGCCGCGGGTTCTGCGTCGAGGTCGAGGACCGCGGCCTCGGCCTGGCCGATGACCAGTTGTCGGAGATCAACCAGAGGCTCGCCAGCTTTCCCGCCTTCGACCTGTCCGGGAGCGACAGGCTGGGCCTGTTCGTCGCCGGGCGACTGGCCCACCGGCACGGCATCAGCATCTCCCTTCGCCCATCGATCTATGGCGGCACCACTGCCGTAGTGATCATCCCGGCGAGCCTAGTGATCACGGATGAAGTCACGGTCCCCGCCCTCGCGGCGACTCGTCACGCGCTCCGGGACGACGCCCGGGTATCCGCGCCGAGCGGTGCGAACGGGCGCAGCTCGAACGGGCACGGTTCCAACGGTCAGGCATTTGGAGGGAACGAACTCGGCACCAACGAACACGCGCTCGCCGGGAATGGTCGTTCCGACCACTCGAGCAACAGGCACGGCTCCAACGGGCCCGCTAGCGAGCCTGACACCCTGACCGACCTCACCGGGGACCGGGCGTCGGCACACCGCGGGTCATCGCCAGGGGTACCTGACGACTCGGGCTGGTGGGCCAGGCCGACGCTGGCCAGCAACCGGACAGCTGAGTCGATTCAGGCTGGGCAGGCGATCGGTACCGCCACTGAGATCGTGCCCGACCCGAACGCAAACCCGGCCCATGCGCTCGGGGAGAACGGCGGCCTGCCGGTCCGCGCCCCCCAGGCCAGCCTTGCGCCGGAACTCCAGGACCACGGCGGCGCGGGTGGCGAGGCGCTCGATGCCACCGCTGGAACCCCTGCTGACTCGTCCTCGGCCGAGGCGGTCCGGAGCACCATGTCGGCGCTGCAGCGCGGCTGGACCCTCGGCAGGTCGGTCGCTGCCGACCCGCCGGGCGAGGCCGGCGACGACGACTGGGCTACTTCCCAGCACCGCGCTAGCCGTGAGGAGAGCTGACATGCGCCAATCGGGTCAGCTCGACTGGCTTCTCGATGATCTGGTTGCGCGTGTCGCCAAGGTCAACAGAGCAGTGATCTTGTCGCGTGACGGCCTCGCGGTTGGGTCATCCGACCGCATGACCCGCGAGGACTCGGAGTACCTGTGCGCCGCAGCCGCCGCCTTCCAGAGCCTCGCCAAGGGCACGAGCCACCACTTCGGCGGCGGGGCAGTCCGCCAGACCATCATCGAGATGGATTCGGCTTTCCTGTTCGTGATGGCCGCAGGCGAAGGCAGCTGTCTTGCGGTGCTCGCGGCCCAGGGTGCGGACGTGGGCCTGGTCGCCTATGAGATGGCTCTGCTGGTCAGGCGGGTCGGTCAGCACCTCGCCATCGGCCGGCGGGCGCCAGCCGAGGTGCGGTGACAGCGGTGCAGCCACCCCGGAGCGAGTGGCTCGACCAGGATGCCGGTCCGGTCGTCCGGCCGTATGCGCTGACCGGGGGCCTGACGCGGCCGTCCGGACAGCGGTTCGACCTGCTTGACATGGTGGGCGTGGTCAGGCGAGCGGCGCAGGAGATGCCGCACCTCACGCCCGAGCAGGCCGAGGTGCTGGATCGCTGCCAGATACCGGCTCCGCTGGTCGATCTCGCGGCCGACATGAACCTGCCGGTTGGCGTCATCCGGATCCTCGTCTCCGACCTGCGCGAGCGCGGTCTCGTGACGATTCACCGAGCTCGGCAGGCTGGCGTGGACGATCTCAAGATCATGCAGGAGGTGGTCGATGGCCTACGACGTATCTGATCGGACTGCCGCCGATTCTCTGATGACGATCAAGATCTTGGTTGCGGGCGGCTTCGGCGCCGGCAAGACCACGCTCGTTGGCTCGGTCAGCGAGATTGCGCCGCTGCGGACCGAGGAAACGCTGAGCGAGCGCAGCGAAATGGTCGATTCGCTCTACGGGGTGGAACAGAAGTCGACGACCACGGTGGCCATGGACTTCGGACGTATCACAATCCGGAAGGATCTTGTCGTCTACCTATTCGGCACGCCCGGCCAGCAGCGATTCTGGTTCATGTGGGACGACCTGGCCTACGGCGCCCTGGGCGCGGTTGTCATGGCCGACGAGCGGCGGCTGGCCGACTGCTTCCCGTCCGTGGACTACTTCGAGGCCAAGGGGATTCCCTTCGTGGTGGCCGTGAACTGCTTCGATGGTGTCCGGCGACATCCGCTGGAGTCGATCACCCAGGCGCTTAACCTCGCCCCTGACGTGCCGGTCATCGGCTGTGACGCGCGGCGCCGCGATTCGAGCCGCGACGTCCTGGTCGCACTGGCCGAGCACGCCATCGCGCGGTTCCGCGGTCGCCGGGCCGCCTGACCGGCGCACGGCCGGAAATGCGGTAGGCAGCCTGCCGCTCACCTGCTGAGGATCAGCCTTCGTGATCTATCAGGACCCGCTTGCCTACCTGCTCGGCCTCGAAGGCATCGCGCTCCTCGACGGCTGGGCCGGCGATCACGACCGCGCATTCACCGACGCCCGGCTGGCTGAGATCCGGAAGCTGCTGGAGGACGAGAAGCTGCACGGCCGCGGCGTAGTCGCCGAGCGCGTCAGCACCGCCCTCGCCTACCGGCAACAGGCGGCCGGCTATGACGCGGCAGCGGGAACTTCTACCTCCCGGCCTGAGTTTCCGGCGCGTTCGGCCGTGGTCACCGTGACTGCTATCCCTGATCGATCACCTGCGTAACGACGGTCAGGTCCTGCTCACCCAGTCCCTGGTCGACGGCCCGCTGCCACTCGTCAGCCAGGCAGGCAAGAACTTCCGGCCGGCCGTCGCCGGCTGTCTGGAGGGCCAGGCGCACGTCCTTGAGCGCGAGCGACAGCGGAAACTGCGGCGAGAACTCGCCCGCGGCAATGCGCTGCAGCTTCGCCGCCTGCCACGGCGATACCAGGGGGGCGCCGCTCAGCGCTTCCACCACCGTGCCGGTCGAAAGACCCAGCCGAGCGCGCGCGTACTCGGCTGAACGGTCGGGACCAGACCACGCGAAGCGCACGCCAGAGCCCGGCTCGGTGATGAAGTACCGAGGGTGTGCCGGGTCCGGCTCCAGCTTCCGCCGGATTGTCACCATGAACACCCGCACGTAGTTGTTGCTGATCCCCTTGAGTCCCCAGACGTCGGCGATTAGCTGGGAGTGGGTGATCAAGCGGCCCGGATTGCGCGCAAGCAACTGGACGATGTGCCACTCTGTGCGGGTCAGCGGGACGGTGCGGCCATCGCGCAGCACGCGCTGGGTCGCCAGGTCGATGGTGAAGTCGCCGGTCTCGATGACCGGCTCGTCGCTGCCGCGCCGGACATCCCGCAGCACGCCGCGTAGCCGGGCCATCAACTCGTCCATGCCAAATGGCTTGGTGACACAGTCATTGGCCCCGGCCAGATGTATGACGTTGAGCGTGGTGATCACGTCGATGCCGGCCTGGATCAGCACATCGACGTCTTGCCAGCGCTTGTCCCGGTGGCTGCCCGGCATATTGCTGTAAGCCAGCTCGTCGACCAGAACCACGTCCGGTCGCCTGGCTGTCACCGCATCGACGTCCAGCTCGCCGAGTGTCACTCCCCGGTACTCGATGCTTCGTCTCGCAATGGTCTCGAATCGGAGTACCCGCCTCGTTCAGTCCGGTCCGGCCATGTGTTTCGAGCAGCCCGACGACCACGTCGTCTCCAAGCGCCGCTCGCCGCCTGCCCTCGGCCAGCATCGCGTAGGTCTTTCCTGCACCAGGTACGGGGCCGAGATAGATGTGCAGCCGTCCGGCGCTCCTGGGCGATTGCCGCAGCGGCTCGTCCTCCGAGCCTTGCTGTCGGGCAGCAGCCACTGTGGTCTCTTGATCGCTCAGCTCCCTGACCACCTCTCGTGAGCAGAGGGAGGCCCATCTATACTCACCACGCCCCCGTCTGGCACCGTCTGGCACCTGCCGGGCTTAGCGCTTTCTCTGCGACTGCGTAACCGGGAGTTGTGCCGGAACTCGCCGCTCCAGGCGGCAGCGCGGTGTCGTGACGGCCACTTGCTCGGCCGACGAAGTCAGGTCGAGCCGCCTCTCGTAGGCTAAGGGCGTGCTCGGCCTGCCGAATCAGATCCATGCCTGCCTGTTCGACCT
>JASIBJ010000348.1 GCA_030045215.1 Streptosporangiaceae bacterium
TGGATGACGAGGCATTCACCCGCAACATGGTGTGGGAGCGCAGCGGACTGCTCGCTTCAGCCGAGCGCGGCGATACCGCCAACGACTTCGTCGAGATCAGCGAGGACGAGGCCAACCAGATCGTCGAGCGGTTCCGGCAGTTGTCTGGTGGAAGCGAGCCGGGCGCAGGCGCGCCCTGATCATGCACGACCAGGTGCTGGTACTGCTTAAGCCTTCGTTCGGTCGGCGAGTGCCAGGCGCATCGGCGGGCGTTCGAAGAGAAATTCCTCGAACCGGTCCAGTGTCAAACCACTCGGCCCAAAGCCTGCATGGAGGTAGGCCGACATCGGGGCCAGCGGATCAGGCGACGGGGTCTCGCGCGTCCAGGTCGCGCGTCCGTGGAACTGGGACCGGGCTACAATACCCCGCAGTATCGAATATGCCATCCTGCTAAGCGCTGACAGATCCTGATGCCTGTTGACGCGCGCGTCAAGCTCGATCTGGGCCATAGATGCCAGGCCGTATTCCACGAAGACATCGATGAGCAGACCGACATCGACCGCGTATCCCGTTAAGAAGGGAGTCGACCACAACACGCTCCTGGTGGCGCCGAACTCTCCGGCCAAGGGCTGCGCGAAGCCACTCAACTCAGGGAAGAAGGCGCTTATAAGAGGCTTAGCCATCAGCTCAGTCACCCGGCCGCCCCCGTTCGGAATAACAGAATGCGCAGCATGGAAAGGCCGTCTATAAGCTGCCTTCGCAAAACGAATCTCCGGACGTTTAAGCAGGCATCCGACGACGCTGTACACAAGGCAATCTGTGAAGTTACACGTGTCGGTATCCGCGAAGACTACAAGATCTCCGTGAGCCTTCGAAAGAGCTCGCCACATAGCGTCGCCCTTTCCGTAGACTTGACCGAACTCCGGCATGAGCTCGCCTTCAGGATAAATTTCGACCTCGTAGCCGCTGGCGACCGCCAACGTGCCGTCATCTGAGGACGAATCGACGACGATCACCTGGTCGCAGATGCGAGATCCGCATTGTTCATGCCGGGCAACGGCGTCAAGAATCGGGCCGATGGTTTTACCTACGTTGCGCGTCGGTAGTATTAGCGTAACGGACACATCGCGCTCTCGTTTGAGTCTGGACAGTTCACGACTGTCGCAAAAATCCTCGCCCTTAAAACTACGGGCAACGAACCACTCCTCGGTAAGCACCTAATCCCCGAATCCCTAGATCAGTGATCTCAAACAGCAACTCACGCCAAGGCTGGTCACGCATAAGACGTGAGACGCTCGAGCGGCACTAGCCAGCGTTCGCGCGCATGCTCAGGTTCGATCCAATCAATCCCGTCGAAGTCATACCAATCTGGCTGCCCCAGCCACAAGGCAGTGATCGCGGACCACGCGGGTGGACCGACCGGTCGGCCATCGCGCTGAGCGGAGACGATCTGCTCACCGATCGCCAGCCCTTCCTGCAGCTTGCCCTGCCCTACCTTTATGATGACATCCACCGCATCGGGTGGCAGCATGTCAAATCGCACGCCGAGCCTGCGGAACCGCGCTCGCGCGTCGGCCATACGGCCCTCGGCCGTATACCAGTCGGCGTCAAGTGCGCTTGCCAGCGCGGCAGCCAGATCGCACTGTGCAATGCCGATGCCGGAGTCGACGGCCTCATTCATGTCCCACGCCCGCCGAACTGCCTCATGCGCCCGCCCGGCATCGAACCACATGCACGCCAGAGCCAGGTGTCGGGCGGAACGAGCGACGAACAGAGGAATAGCCGCCGCAGCCGCCCGGTCGAGATTAGCCGAGAAGATCTCCGCGGCCCGCTCGAAGAACCCGTTGTGGAGATAGCAATGCCCTAGCACGTCCTGAGCTCGAATCTCTTCCATCCTCGACCGGGGCTGCTCCAGCATGCGAGCAACGACGCTGCTGTATTTGCTGCGCCTTAGTCCGGTAGTAGTCACGCCGACGAGGGAACTGTTATTGAGCTCAGGGGGCTTGCCGTAAGCGCCCAGGTAGTAGGCCTCGGCCGCATCCATATCGACAAGCCACGCTAGATATCCGAGTTCGAGGCACGCATAGCCAGCATAAGCGCCGCTGGAGATGTCACCCGCGGCCGACCGCATACGGCCATAGCGTTCCGTAGCGCCCATGGACTGACCGGAACACAGCCTAGCGACGGCCGAAAGGCGCGCCAGTTCGGCCTTGTCGCTTGAGTACTCGGGCAGTGATGCGAGTACCTGGCTGTAACCGAGCTGGCGCATCGTGTAAGCCATATAACCCAGCAATCGCGGTGTTATGTCGTACTCGGCCGCCGCATGCAGCGTCAGGAGGAACGAGGCAACTATCTCCTGGCTGTTGTCTCGCGGTGGGTAGTTGACCTCCCTTTCGTCGCTCCAGATGGCGAGGACGATGCTTTCAAGATGAGTCAGGACGAGATTAAGATGCTGGATTCGCTCAGTGGCCGTCCAGCCGTCGGGCATCAACTCATCCGCAGCGAGGATGCTCTGGCGCAGGTTCTCGTGAAGGCGGTACGGAGGCCAGACCGAGGGCTCATGATGAAGAAAGCGCCGCTGCAGCAGGCGTTCGATGCTGCGCTCAGAGACACCTGGCAGCGCTAGTCGTATCATGTCCGCGTCAAAGGCTTCAAGCAGCGACGCCGCCCGCAGACATTGACGATCGTCAGCCGAAAGGTCTCTCATAGTCCGGACCGTCAGTTCGGGAAATGATTTTCCAAAGGCGCCAGCAGCCGGGTTCTCTCCCCGGCTGGCGATCTGCTCGAATAGCGCCGCGGAAAGCTCAAGATATAGCGGCGAGCCTTCGGCGCTCGCCACGACCCTCCGGCGAATCTCCTCCGGGATCGCGGGGGAATCGCCATCGCCAGCGGTCAGGCGTTCCCGGAGATAGGCGTCCGCTTCCTCTGGAGGGAGGCCGTCCATGGGGAACTGATCCCGCTGTGCGCCCAGACCGGCGAGCCCGGGCCACCGTTCACCGCCTCCGAAGGACAGTCCGACACTGCGGACTGGGTCGTGCCATTGGAGCGGGCGACGCGAGGCTGCAAGGAAGAATACGTTCGGCAGCATGTAGACCATGCGCGCCACCATGTCTTCGAGCGCGCCCTGAACAGGCGGGAGGAGCTGCACCTGCTCGAAGGTGTCGATGAGGCACAGAGCGAACGCAGGGCGACGTTTCCGCTGCGCTTCGATGTCGTAAGCCAGCATCGCTGGCAAGTGATTGAGCATCTTTTCCGGATCGGACTCTTGGAGGAGGAGATCGAATGCCGGCAGGTCTCTGCGCAGCTGCCGAATTCGCACCGCCTGTGTGGTCAGTTGGCCGATCCTGCTGGCGAGACGGTATCCGAACGCCACGGCACCATGGCCACCGACCAGGTCATCGACGGTCGACGCAATCTGATCTGGCAGGTTCGTGCCACCAGCAACTTTTGTTATCCACGACTCTCTCTTAGCATAAGCTGCCAATACCTCTCCCGGGTGCTTCCGCTCCCAGTAGAGCGAGAACGTGAAGTCAAATGCCGGCCAGGACTTTGTGAGCCTTCCCAGCGAGGCACGTAACCGAAAGAGGATCGCCTCGAAGCTGTTATTTGATCGGTCCGCAAAATCGATTACCGCCACCGCACGTTGCTCGGGCAAACCTAGAACGGCGCCCGATACGGACCTGTTTCCGATACTGCGAATTAGTGCCGATTTGCCTATTCCACCCTCGCCAAAGAAGGACATAACATTGCGAGCTGGGCGCTGAAGATTGAAAAGGGACTCGGTATCCCAGACCCGCGTGCAATGAACAAGTACTCGCTGATGATACTCAGCTAAGTACTCCTCGCGATTGGTAAATATTTCATTCACTCGGAACGGCGTTCCCGGTCCGAACGTGTAAGGGCTATCAAGGCTCACTGGAGTATTAGAACACGTACAGATAGCCACGAACAGGTCTACACCGCCGACCATTGGCGACTGACACTACCGGTACCATGGCCGCCGGCCAAGCCGAGATCGGCCAGCAGCAGCGGGATCATCCGCTCTTCCATGACGGCCCGGCCGGACAGCGTCATCCGTTCCGCCAGCGCAGGATCCCACGGGCTCGCGGCCGCCGGGCCCTTGAGCCGCTCTGTTTCCCCGCGAGCGAGCGCCGCCTCGTAGTCAGCCAGGCCCATCCGCCATGGGCTGGCGTGATACCGGCCGACGGCTGCGGCAACGGCCCGCACGCCGGTCCAGTCGAAGTCACCCCGCCAGCTGATGGCAGCTCCGGCCTGCGCGATGGCCCCGATAAGCCGGTGGCACGCGGCTGACGCGACGCCCTCGGTACAAACGAGGGCCGTGCCGCGCCCGACGCCGACGCCTCCTGACGACGCGGCCCGCAGGACCGACGGGTTCTCGCACACGAAGACCCGCGCCACCGACGGCGCGACCGGCATCGAGACGAGCTGCTGCAGCGTCACGCGGAACGGAACAGCCGCCTCCGCTGCCTCGCACAGCCAGCCCGCCAGCGGTCGCGACCCGGAGGCGGTCACCCCGAGCACCAGGACCTGGCTGGCGAGATCGTCGGGAATTGCCCCGGCGGACTCCCAGAGCAGCCGCTGCACATTCGCCCGCGCAAGGTCGCGCGGGGCGGCC
>JASIBJ010000038.1 GCA_030045215.1 Streptosporangiaceae bacterium
TCGTCCGCCTGCTCACCGACGCTGAACCTGTAGTCGGTGCTGGCCGTAATGCCGGGGACCGTGTAGCTGAAGTCGCCGTTAGCGTCGTCGGTCGTCGTCACTTGCGTCGCCGTGCCGCCACCGATGCTGAGGTCCACGGGAACACCGCTGCCCACGCCGACCGCGGTCGTGCTGCCCGGCGCAAGCGCCGTGACCGATCCCGTGAAAGTAACGCTCTGTGATCCGAAGGTGACGTCCAGAGGGCTGGCAGACACAGCCACCGTGGTTACTGCCGGGACGATCGGGACTTCTATGTCCTCCGAGGCCGATGAGTACAGGTTCGTTCCCAGGACGCTGATGTCATAGTCGGTCGCCGTCGTGACGTCTGGTACAGAGAAGCTGAAATCGCCGTTCGCATCGCTGGTAGTAGTGACCTCAGTCGCCGAGGCGCCGCCGATGCTGAGGTCGATCGGCACGCCGGACCCGATGCCGGCTGCCGAGCCGCCCGACGGGGTCACCTGGATCGTGCCGGTGAACGTGATGGTCTGCTGGCCCTCGCTTACTTCGGTGGGCGTGGGCGTGACCGACAGCGTCGTCGCGGCCGCGACGGTGTCGACCGTCACGTCGTTCGAGGCAGCTGTGTACAGGGCCCCGGCCTGGACGCTGAAGTCGTAGTCGTCGTTCTGGGTGATGTCGTCAACGGTGTAGGTGAAGTCGCCGTTCGCATCATCGGTCGTCGTGACCGCCACCGGCGTACCGCCGCCGATGCTCAGGTAGACCTCGACGCCGCTGCCGATGCCGACTTGCGTCGTGCTGCCGGCTGGGGTCACGCTGACCGTGCCGTTGAAGGTGACGTCCTGTGACCCCTGCGTGACCGTCGGCGGGCTGGGAGTTACCGTCATCGACGTCGTTCCCGTCGCGGCGTCGACCGTCACGTCGTCCGAGGCGGAACCGTAGGTGTCGGTCGCGGCCACGGTGAAGTTGTAGTCGGCGCTCTGCGTGATGCCGTCGACCTCGTAGCTGAAGTTGCCGTTGGAGTCCGTCGTCGCTACCGCGTTGCTCGGGCCACCGGAGACGCTGACGCTGACCGAGGCGCCCGAGACCGGCACGGCAGTCCCGCCCGGTGCCGAGCCCGTCAGGTTTCCGCTGAAGGTGACGTCCTGTGACCCGAAGGTGACGCTCGCCGGACTGGCCGTGACGGTCAGCGTGGTGGTGTAGGAGAAGGAGAAGGAGCCGGGCGCCGCCAGGCCCGTGTCGGTCTCGTCTGCGTCGGCGGCGTCTACCGTCACCGTGTACGTACCGGGCGGCAGCGCCGACTGAGCGATCGGGGTGACCGGAACCCAGACCTGCGCGTTCGTGGGGCCGGACGAGTACTGCATGACCGGGTCCGCCACGTCGTTGTCGTTCGAGTCGAACACGTGAGCCGTCATGGTCTCGATCTGCAGGCCATTGCCGTCGTCGGCGACGACTGTCAGATCGTACGGGTCGCCGCTAGCGTCTGGTCCAGCCGAGGTAATCGAGATCATGGGCTGGGCGAGCGCCGTCGCGGGTAGCCAGGCCATGGCGACGAACATCGCGGCGACGCTGACCAAGGCGCTAATGACAAGGCGGGGAGCTGTCACGGCGGTTCCTGGCTTTAGATCGTTAACCTGCAGACCAAGTCGAACCCTAGTGAACTGTCATAGCGTCTGACAGGGAGTTGTCAGTCTTTATGTCAGAACGTTGTAACGAGGGCCCATACGGTACCCCGGAGCCCACCGACCGGCCCTCCGCTGCACCATAATGATGACGCGCTATGGCGGGCCATGGATTACTTGAGCTAAAACGCGCAGGCACTGCGCGTAACCAAGGCAGGCGAATGTCCGACGACGAAGAGCTCCGCGCCCTGCGTGCGAAGTGCACCAGATTCTTGCACGGACACGGACCGGTCAGCCCCGCCCAGACCCTGGCGACGATCCCGGCGGATTCGCAGACCGACACCTACGGCGATGGCGGCGCTGTCGCCGAACTGGAGGCGAAGATCGCGGACCTGCTCGGGAAGCCGGCGGTCGTGTTCATGCCGAGCGGAACGATGGCGCAGCAGTCTGTGCTGCGGGTGCACGCCGATCGCCGGTCCCGCAAGACGATCCTCTTCCACCCGATGTGCCACCTGGACTGGCACGAGGAGCAGGGGTACCAGCGCCTGCACGGCCTGGTCGGCAGGCCGGTCGGCGACCGGAACAGGCTCATGACGCTGGAGGAGCTGGCCAAGGTCGCAGAACCGCCTGCTGCCCTGCTCATTGAGCTGCCGCAGCGCGACCTCGGCGGCCAGCAGCCGGTCTGGGACGAGCTCGCCGGGCAGGCAGACTGGGCCCGCGACCGCGGCGCCGCCACGCACATGGACGGGGCCAGGCTCTGGGAGTCCGCGGCCGGTTACGAGCGCAGCCATGCCGAGATAGCCGCGCTGTTCGATACCGTCTACGTGTCGTTCTACAAGGGCATCGGCGCGCTCCCCGGCTGCTGCGTAGCGGGACCGGAGGACGTGATCGCCGAGGTACGCGAGTGGCGCCGCCGGATGGGCGGGACGCTGCACGGGATGTGGCCAAGCGCCGCATCGGCGCTGACGTGCCTGGAGCGGCGGTTGCCGCGGTTCCCCGGCTACCTCGAGCACGCCAGGGGCATCGCGAGCGCGCTGGCCGGGCTGCCCGGCGTTCACGTCATTCCCGATCCACCCCAGGTGCCGATGATGCACGTGCTGCTAGGGGTGACCGCCGAGGGGTACGAAAAGGCCGCCCGCAGCCTTGCCGAAGAGGACCGGATCTGGGTTCACCCGAAGTGCGCGACGACCTCGGACCCGGGCGTGCAGCGGGTCGAGCTCTCGGTGGGCGACGCGACCTGCGAGCTGACTCCCGCCGAGGTGCGGGACATTTTTGCCCGGCTGGTCGCCGGGGACGCCGGGTAACGCGGTCGGCCCGGGGCTAGCTGCGGCCGGGTGCCGTCACGAAGTCGATCAGCTCCTCGACCCGGCCGAGGAACGAGGGCTCCAGGTCGGCGAACGACTTGACCGAGCCGAGGATGCGCCGCCAGCCGGCGGCCGTGTCGGGCGGCCAGCCGATGGCACGCAGCACGCCGTCCTTCCACTCGATTCCGCGGGGGACCTGCGGCCAGGCCCGGATGCCGACCGCGCTCGGCTTGACCGCTGCCCAGACATCGATGTACGGGTGCCCGACGACCAGCACGTGTGGCGATGTCACCCGGGCGGCGATGCGGCTTTCCTTAGACCCGGCAACTAGATGATCGACGAGCACGCCAAGTCTCCGGCCGCGCTCGGGAGCGAAGTCACTCACGATCCCGGGCAGGTCGTCGATTCCGCCGAGGTGCTCCACGACGACGCCGACGTCGCGCAGGTCATCGCCCCAGACCTTCTCCACCAGTTCCGCGTCATGCACGCCCTCGACGAAGATCCGGCTCGCCCGCGCAACCTTGGCGCGACCTGGCGGGGCCGCGACAGACCCCGACGCGGTCCTGGCGCCGCGGCTTGCGGCCATGCCGGACCCGCCAGACGGCGGCCGGACCAAAACGACGCGCCGGCCCTCCAGCAGGAAAGTGCCGCTGAACGGGAACATGCGCCGGTTGCCGAAGCGGTCCTCCAGCATGACCGCGTCCTTGTCGCAGCCGATGACGGCCCCGCAGAACTCGCCAGCGCCATCCTCGACGACCAGGCCAGGTTCGGCCGCAACCCGCAGAGCTGGGACCGGCTTACGCGACGGGGCTGCGAGCACATCCTGGTCGTACCGCCTGCTCCGCACGCACTGCCCTCCCGGGACTCCCGGCGCGGGCGAGGGTGCCGCGCACCTGCGGTCCCGTCAGTATCGGCCAGTCCGGACGTCTCGTCGGGATGGCGCGCCGGGCCCGGGGCGCCGGCTAGTGGCGCCACGCTCCCGAGCCGGCCGGCGTCAGCCCGAGCGCGTGGCCAGGAACACCGGGATCGTCCGCTCGGTCTTCTCCTGGTACTCCGCGTACGGCGGGAACGCGGCCACCGCCCGCCGCCACCACTCCGCGCGCTCATCGCCTTTGAGCTCGCGGACAGTGACCGGGAACCGGTCGGGCCCGTCCTGCAGCTCGATGTTGTCCGGGTCGGCGGTCAGGTTGTAGTACCAGACCGGATGCTTGGGCGCGCCGCCCTTGGACGCGACGAGCAGGTACTCACCGTCGTGTTCCACTCGCATCAGCGGCGTCTTGCGGATCTTGCCGGTCTTATTGCCCCTGCTGGTCACGATCACGACGGGCAGCCCGGTGTCGCGCAGCGTCGTTCCCTGCAGCCCGCCCGATGACTCGTACTCCTCAACCTGGTCGCGAACCCACTGCGAGGGGCTCGGCGCGTAATCTCCGTCAAGACTCATGGACAGACCCTATGCCGGCGCCGAAGGTCGCCGCGAGTGCATCCCCCAGCGACGGGACGGCATGGTGCCGGCGTCGGATGATGTCGGCGATCAGGCCGGTCCAGCCGGTCTGGTGGGACGCGCCCAGACCACTCCCGTTGTCGCCGTTGAAGTACTCGTTGAAGATGAGGTTGTCCCGCCAGGCCGGGTCGTCGTTCAGCAGTGCCACCCCGCCAAAGCACGGCCGCCGCCCGTCCGGCCCCGGCACGAAGAGCGAGATAAGCCGGTCCTCCAGGTCCTCGGCGATCTCGCCGAGCGGCTTCTGCTGGCCGGAGCCGGTCGGGTACTCGATCGTCATCGCGCCCCCGAAGTAGGCCTGATAGCGCTTCAGCACGCTGATGACCAGGTAGTTCACCGGGAACCAGATCGGGCCGCGCCAGTTAGAGTTGCCGCCGAACAGCGGCGTGGTTGACTCGGCCGGCTCGTAATCGATGGTGGCCTCGTAGCCCTCGACGTCGATCGTGTAGGGGTGCTCGCGGTGCCAGGCCGACAGCGCGCGCAGCCCGTGCGGCGACAGGAATTCCGCCTCGTTCAGCAGCACCCGGAGCAGCTTGCGCAGGCGCTCGGGCCCGGCCAGCGTGAGCAGGGCCCGGTTCCCGCCGGAATCGACGACGTCGTGCTCGGCGAGCATCTCGGCGAACCGCTTGCCCACGACTTCGGCCAGTCGCACTGTCTCAGCGTCGACCACGCTCATGGCCAGCGCGGGCACGATCCCGACGATCGACCTGACCTTGACCGGGATCTTGTCGCCGCCGGGCGTGATCAGCCGGTCGTAGTACAGGCCGTCGGTCTCGTCCCACAGTCCGCGGTCGTCGAGCGCCTGCTTGATGGCGGCGAAGTGCTCGAGGAACTTCAGCACCAGGTCGGTGCCCGGCCGGTGGCCAGATCGATGCAGGATCTCCGCCATTGTCATCATGGCCATCGCGTAGAAGGCCATCCAGCCGGTCGCATCGGCCTGCTCGAGGATCCCGCCCACCGGCAGGTGCGAGCGGTCGATCGGGCCGATGTTGTCCAGGCCGAGGAAACCGCCCTCGAACAGGTCGTTGCCCTCGGCGTCTTCACGGTTCACCCACCAGGTGAAGTTCACCAGCAGCTTGTCGAAGACCCGGCTCAGGAAGTCGAGGTCACGAGCGCCGTCCACGGCGAACACCTCGAGTGCGGCCCAGGCCTGCACCGGCGGGTTCACGTCGCCGAAGTCCCACTCGTAGGCCGGCAACGCCCCGCCCGGATTCTGGAACCACTCCCGGCACAGCAAGATCAGCTGATACTTGGCGAACCCTGGGTCGACGTGCGCGAGCGCCACGCAGTGGAACGACAGGTCCCACGCGGCGAACCACGGGTACTCCCACTTGTCCGGCATCGACATGATGTCGAACGCGTCGAAGCTTCGCCAGCGACAGTTGCGCCCGGTGAGGCGGGATGGCGGCGGGGGCGGCTGGGCCGGGTCGCCGTCCAGCCACCTGGCGACGTCGTAGTAGTACAGCTGCTTACCCCACAGCAGGCCGGCGAACGCCTGTCGCATCACCATGGCTTCGTCCGCGCTCGCTCCGTCTGGCGTTAGCTCGGAGTAGAACTCGTCCGCCTCGGCCAGCCTCCGCGCGCAAACGGCCTCGAACTCGGCCCCAAGCGGGGAGTCGGCGCCGGCAGCAACCGGCCCGGATGCGCCAGCCCCGGCGGTGCTGGCCGGGACCGGCCGCAGCCGGACGCGCAGCTCAACCGTGGCGCCGCCGGCCAGCGTGAGCGCGTACCAGAACGCGGACTTCGTCCCCCGTCCGGCCGGATTCACGGTCGCGGACCCGGAGACTACGTGGTCGTTGATCCCGTCCTTCGGATACTGGGTGAGCGGCTGCGCGCCGAACAGCCCGGCTGTGTTGGTCTCGTTGTCGCAGAACAGAGTCGTCGGCACGGTGCCATCCGGCCCGGCGCCGGCCAGCAGCTCCATCGGCCCGCAGATCGGGTGGGTCAGTGACACCCGGGCGTCGCCGGTGGCTGCCAGCTCAGGCCGGAGGGCGTCGTCGCTGTCCCACGACCACGTGTTTCGGAACCACGCGGTCGGCAGCACATGCAGTTCCGCCTGGTCGGGACCGGCGTTGGTCACCTCGACCATCATCAGGATGTCGTCGGGGCCAGCCTTCGCGTAACGGACCTCGACAATCCAGTACCGGCCCTCATCGAACACCCCGGTGTCGACCAGCTCGTACTCGGGCTCGAGCCTGGAACGCGCCTCGTTCCGCTCGATAAGGTCTTCGTACGGGTACGCCGCCTGCGGATAGTGGTAGCGCCAGCGGTTCCACGCGTGGCTGGGCAGCGCATCGAGGTACCACCAGCACTCCTTGACGTCCTCGCCGTGGTTGCCCTGCTCGCCGGTAAGGCCGAACGCGCGCTCCTTGAGGATCGGGTCCCGGCCGTTCCACAGGGCCAGCCCGAGGCAAAGATGCTGCTCGATGTCGCAGAACCCGGCCAGGCCGTCTTCGCCCCAGCGGTACGCGCGGGACCTGGCCTGGTCGTGCGGCAGGTAGTCCCACGCCTCGCCGTCGGGTGAGTAGTCCTCGCGGACCGTTCCCCACTGGCGCTCGCTCACGTAGGGGCCCCACCGGTACCAGTCCCCGGCCTGCCGGAGCCCGTCCTCGAGCCGCCCGAAGCCGGCCACCCGCTCGCT